>NZ_JAPIYN010000031.1:0-61926 GCF_035617725.1 Mycobacterium sp. 94-17 | reverse complement strand
CTTTCATCACCTCCACACCGACCACGACACCCGAACAAAGCCTTGCCCATCGGCAGCGGCTTGACATAGGAGAAACGGATGATCGACGACAGGAGCAGGGACGACATCGGAGGAGAACCTCGTGAGTTGTTGTGTCGGGCTATTGCTTGCCTTTCGATGACGACTGACTCACGGGGCTGGGGGATCCTGTCGGGCGAGTTGCCTCAGGATCTGGCCGAACCCTTCACCCGTGCTGTGATGCGTATCGAAGCAGAATTATTGCTTGATGAGCCGACCGATGGACCGCGGCAGTGGGTGAGACGCGGACACAGTCCGAGAGGCGCGCAGATGCATTCACCGAGATGATCCTGCGCTTGGACACCTGACGACCGCGGGGCGGCGTTTCCGGGGAACGTGGGATGCAAGACATTCGGACGAACCTCCCGACGAAGCTCACGCTTGCGGCGCTTACCTGGCGCCGGCCGCCATCGCCCGGTAGCCCTCCCGCACACTCGAATACTGAGGTCGCCAACCTGTGGCGGCGCGGAAGCGGGCGTTGGCGACGCGTAGTGATCTGGTCATCGATGTGGTGCGGTCACCGAGTAATAGGGCCAACCGGCCGGGGGCGGCGATCCAGGTATTGGTACCGACGGCTGCTGCCATTGCCTGGGTGTTCTGTTTCTTGGTGACAGGGTCGTCATCGACGACGTTGTAGATGCCGGCGGGGCACTCCAGGGCGGCGACGGCCGCGCCCGCCGCGTCGCCGAGGTGTATCGAGGACATGTAGGTCTCGGGGCGGCCAGCCTGGAATGCGATGTGGCGGCGGGCCATGTCCATGATTTGTTCGCTGTGGGCCGCGCCCGGTCCGTAGAAAAGTCCGAACCGCAGAATTACCGCGGCGCTTCCGGATTCGGCGAATCGTCGCGCGCTGGACTCCGCGGCGTGGTTCCCCGAGGCAATCGGATAATGGTCGATTGTCGATTGTTCGTCGATCCAGCGGTCCCCGCCGTCGCGATAGATCATCGCCACGGACTCTTGCACCAGTCTCGGGACTGCCGCAGCAAGCGCAGCGTCGACGACAGTGGCCGACCCTTCGGCACGAATGCGCTGGCATTCGGTCCAGCCGGATTTCAGGATGAACCGCTGCGGTGAGGGGAGCGCCGACGCCATGTTCACCACCGCATCGTGGCCGCCGAAAGCTTTGGCCAGCCCGTCACGGTCGAACAACGACACCCGAACCGGTGTGGCTCCCTGGGCCGCCAAAACCGACGCTTTCGGATCAGTGCGAGCCAGCGCCGTGACTTCATGCCCGGCCGCGACCAGTGCGGGAACAATGTGACCACCGATCGCGCCGGTGCCGCCTGTGACAAACACCCGCATGCCCACGCCTCCATCGGTGTCGGCCGTCCCTGTGAGTTGAGGGGTGTCCGTTGCCCATCCTGCAGCAGCGGTGGAGAGTGCGTATTGCTATGTGCTTAAGCAACCTTGAAAATGCACCTTGAGTCAAGACCCGTGGGGGGTGACCCAGGCGATCTACGGGCGGCGGGGGTTCTTGTGGTCCCAGGCCTCGGCAAGGAGGTCGCGGACGAGCCGCTCGTCGGCGTTGGGGAGATCGATCTCGACACAAGCGAGGCGCTTGCCCCAGTAGAACTCGCGGCACGATTCCGGCCAGTTCGCGGCTGCGGAGCGGATGCCGTGCTCATCGAGCATGGCGCGTAAGCGGTCGGGGCTGGGCAGGGTAGCGAAGATTCGCCCGGCTACCCGGAACGAGGGGGATCCATGATGGTCTAGTTCGACGACCTCGGGTAGGGCGAGTGCCAGCCGTCGGGCGACGGTGTCGGTGACCATGCTCAAATTGTTGCTCAATCCGGCTCTCTGCAGCGCCCGCAATTCTGCCGACTATGAACAACTCTGGTCGGACCGCCGTTTGGCGTACGAGTACCTGCCAACCGATGACGAACACTGGCAGACGGCACTCGGCGCACAGCGGCAGTTGGCCAGCACTGGCTGCCACCGTGCTGTCGGCATGACCGACCTCCTGATCGGCCACCCTCGCCGATGCCCACAACGTAACGCTCATCCACTATGACGCCGACTTTGAGACTGCCGCGGAGGTACTACCGTTCCGACACCAGTGGGTACTCGAGCGGGGAACTACCTGAGCATTGCTGGGATGTTCCCGCCGTCGCCCGACGAGCCTGGCCACATGCTGCAGCCGAGGCGATTCTCGCCCTTCGCTCAACGGTGGCGTTTTCCCGACGAGATCAATTCCTCGACGCCGAGTCGTCTACAATTCGTCTACACTGGTTCCCATGGCAGCAGAGACCACAACTGTCCGAGTCCGCCGTCCCGATTCTGAGCGGCTGCAATCTCTAGCCAAGGCTCGTCAAACCGCTGTCGTCGACGTCGTGCACGCAGCCATTGATGCCTTGGAGAGGCAGGAATTCTTGCGAGGGCTCAACGGGGATTACCAACGCCTGCGCAACGACCCCGAACTGTGGGAGCAATACCTGGCCGAGCGTCGCGAGTGGGATGCACTGGCTTGATCTGGCGTGGGGAGGTCTACCACGTCGACCTCGGCCAGCCGGTCGGACGCGAGCCAGCCTTTCGTCGCCCGGCGGTGGTGGTGTCGGTGGACATCCTCAACAACGGACCAGGCGGTCTGGTGGTCGTCGTCCCGATCACGACCGCAGGCTATGGCCTGCGAAGCCACGTCGAACTTGAGCCAGCGAGCAGCGGGCTGGATCATATTTCCTACGCTCGCTGCGACCAACTGCGAGTGGTCTCCGTCGAACGACTGTCATCTCGCCAGGGAATGGCTAGTCCAGAACAAATGCAAGCCATTGACCAAGCACTGCGCTTCGTCCTGGATCTGTAATGCCCAGCTCCCGGCGTAGCATCACCGTCGTCGTAGTATGAAACCAATTGGGGCGCAGCACAATCCGGTGCGCTTTACTTAACATAATGTCGCTTATCGGCAAAAAACTGTTGTGAAAGTTCTGGCACCTCTCGACGATTGGCCGATCTGGGCACCACGTCACCCTGCTGTTCCCGTTTACTCATTTCCCGGCAGGCAGCGTGCTGCGTACCGGCAGCGTTCGACGAGGATGTTGGCCAGCCTTTCCGGCTCGCTGACCATCAGCATGTGGCAGGTGTCGATCTCGATGAGCGTCTGCACTCCGCCAAGCGCGGCGATGCACTCGTGTTGAATCTTTGTCGGGACGGCGCGATCACGCCGAGTGAGTATCCACGTGCGTGGCACTTCGTCGGGCATACCGCTGCGGTCAACTTTTTCTATCATGATGGGGGCTGATTCCTGACAGGACCGAGCCAGCGTGAACCTGCGCTGTGCGGGAGTCATTCCGTTGGAAAATACAAACCTCGCCAATGCAGTAGGCAAACCTCCCGAACGGACCGAACGGCCTTTCTGCACCTTGCGTTTCGCAGTGCGACGTGCGAACCAGCTCAGTGCCCCGGGAAGCGTGTCCACCAGGGCGCTGCCGTTGGCTGGTACCTGCGCGGTGGCCAAAATCATCTCCCGCACCCGCGCCGAGCCGAGCTTGGTGACGACGCCGGGGACGGTCACCCCAGCCAGCGAATGGCCGACGATTACGAGGTCGTCGAGCGCAGCATTCTCGATGTCCGACACGACCGAGTCGACCCACCCGTCGATACAAGCCGTGGTCAGGTCACCGGCCTTATTTCGCCGACCTGGCAAATCAACGGTCAGCACCTTTAGTTCCGGCTCCACGCTGCGGATCACATCGACGGTGGGCTCCCAGCAATCAGCGGCGAACCCGCCTCCGTGCACGAGAACCAATGCGGGCAGTGCCATGGCCGGCCTCCTTGAGCACCGCGGGCGCTGGACCTCATCGTAAAGCCCGCGACGCGACGCCACGCCAGTTTCGCCACGTGAACAGTTTGCTAGCGCCGCTCGTCGTCGGCTGCACGCCGGGACGTAAACTGGCACCTCTCGAACACGCACCGTTACCAGTTCGGGTGCCGGATTGAATCAGATGATCAGGTGAAAGTGCTTCGGCCCCCGTTCACCTCGCGGCACTCACTGTTCGTAGATTCTCGCTCCCGAACTGCCGCATACTTCCCACATATGCCAGTTGCCCACCAAGTGTGCGGACGCCGTGCGGGCACCGCGCGCGCGTGGAACCTTGGCTGCGCACCAGGGCGACCGGCCCCGTAAACGGCGGCCGCCTACCCGCCCTTCCCGGCTTGGCCACGCCTTCGGCAAAACGTCACCGTGACGAAACAGGGCTGTCCGGCAGAGCTCGCTATTGAAACGTCGTGCCCGGTAGATAGCCAACGGCTCCCGAAGCCGTTGACATGGCTGACGAGTCGCCAATCAATTTCGACGAGTTGTCGACCCTGCCCCTGATGGGCGATTCAGGCGGGAAGGGTGGACGTGATCGCGGCCTATCGGCGACGGGCCGACCCGTCCTCGGTCGCTGATTTGCGTGCGCAGGTCTGAGCGACGTGGATGAGGTTGTCACGATTGCGATTCCAGCCAGCAGACACCGACAGCAATTTAGACTAGGCCGGCAAACGCCGATTGTTGGCGGTGCGGAAGGACTCTCGAGGACCAATGCGAATGATCGGTAGGTGGTGGAGACACCGCGACCACTATGTCTGGCTGACCGCATACCTGACAGCGATAGGCGGACAGGCAGTCTCACGGCTGGTGATGACAGTCACCGTATTAACGCTGGGGGCAATTCCGGCGTTGGCATTAGGCACACCCTCGGGTCCTCGGGGCTTGTTTGGGCGGATCTCAGCATTTAGCGTCGCCGGATGCTGCGTCGTGATGGCCGCCCTGTGGTGCCGCGGGCGATGGCCGACGCGCCGCCAGTCCCTGGTGTTCGTCGCTGTCAGCATTGGCTGCATCAGCGCGGCCTGCCTGATCGACACCGACCCGCTGGCCGGGCTGATGGGATGCACGACTTTCGGTGCCATTGGCGGTTATATCGCGTTCTTTCATTCTGCACGCTGGATGGTACTCAATGCCTTAACGGCCTTCGGTACTGCAACGGTGTTGGCGGTACGGCTGGCGGCACACGACGAAGTGCTCTCGATTACCAAAGCGCTGCTAGTGGCAGCGGTCGTCATCGCAGTCCCCATCACCTGCCAAGCGATGTTTCAGGTGTTAGGCGTCGACATTGCCAGATCCGACATCGACCCGTTGACGTTGTTGCTCAACCGGCGCGCGTTCTATCGCAAAACCCAAGAACTCTTGAGCATTTACGGCGGTGAGCGCTATCTGATGGTCATCGTCATCGACCTGGACCGCTTCAAGCAGCTGAACGATACCGCCGGCCACGCCGCGGGTGATCAAGCCCTGGCCACGATCGCGAATACGCTGCGCGCAAATAGCCCTTCGACGGCGGTGATCGGGCGTCTCGGTGGCGAGGAATTCGCCATCGCTCAAGTCATTGATAGCCCTCGATGCGAACAACACGCCGAACGATTACGCGCAGCGATCGCGGACGCCCCGCCTGACATTTCGGCAAGCCTGGGAGCTATTACCACTTTCCTTCCCCCAACCACTCGCGCGCAGAGCGAATCAACCCGGCAGTTCATCGACAAACTACTTCTCGCTGCTGACACAGCCATGTATGAGGCCAAACACGCCGGTGGTGATCAAATCCGATGCCTCTTCGATGAGCCCGCCAATATCGCCAATAGCTAGGTGATGGCTGAGGGGCACAACGGGGTCCTCTATCGCAAGTGGGACGCCCCCGCGCACCCGTCCCCTCCGCCTCCCGGGTACGGGGCTGGACCACCGCCAATACGTCACTGTGACGAATATCATTGCGGCACTGGGCCTTTGAGGATTGCCGGCGTTACTTCGGGCTGTGCCCCCAATGCCTGGCCCGCGTCCGGCGATGTGTGTCGGTAGACCAGAGATGGCCGCAATCCGCGCATTGCAGGTGAACCAGCGTGCCCCTGTTGCTCAGCAGATACTGCCAGTGCGTAGCGCAATTGCGACTGCTGCGGCAATCACCACATTTGGCGCGGTGATCGCAACGCGGGCAGGGCAACCATGCACGCCGGCCACGATCGGCGGTCGGATCAATCGGTAGCACGCGCCGTCGTCCGATCGGGCAGCACGCCGGCGCGGACCAACTGGTCGTAAACCCGCTGCTGCTCCTCGTCCAAATTCGAGTACAGCATGTCGTAGGCGCGCTCTTCCTCGCTGAGCACGGCGATGGGGTCCCAGTCGTCACCCATCGCTTCAACCATTGCGCTGCGCCGACGCGCCTCGTCGAGGGTCAGGTCATAGGCAAAATCGAGGTCGGCCATCGCGCTCCCAGCCATTAGGTACACAAACGAATGGTTAGGATGACCTAATTAACGTCGGCCGTGCTATGACCTGCGTCACCATGAACGGTTGACGTTCGTCACACTGAGCACGCACGCGCAGCAGTGACAAAAGGTCAGCCGGAGTGCGGCGGGAAGTACATCTCCTGTTTGACCGTGCACACGAGTTCGCCGCTGCGGTTGAACATGGTGCCGCTCGCCAGCGCCAGCGAACCGGCACTACTCGGCGATGACCGGTCGTAAAGAAGCCAATCGGACAACGTCGCCGCTGCGTGAAACCACACCGAATGATCACGCTGTGCCGACGCGCCGGCGCCACCGCGCGCGGCATATGCCGGCTCGGTCAACGTCACCGCCGACAGATAGGCCACCAGGCTGGCTGAGAGCACCGGATCGTCGGGGACCTCGCCGTCGGGTCGCCACCACATCGGCGAGCGTGCGGGCGGCGCGTCCTCGGTGTCGACGACGCGGCGCTCGAACCAGCGCAGGCTCGCCCACCGTCCCCGGGTGCTCGCATTGGACTCCGCCAGGTGCGGCGCAACCCGCGGCAGGGACTCGGGGCTGGGAGCCGGCGGCACGGATGGTTGGTAAACAGCCTGCGCGGGTGCGAAATCGGTGACTTTGAACGAAGACATCGCCTCCATCAGAATCGTGCCGTCCTGGCGCGCGGTGACCCGACGCGCCGAAAACGTCCGGCCCTCCTGCAGGTCGACCACGTCGAAGTCCACCGGGCGACGCGAATCGCCGGGCCGCACAAAGTACGTGTGGACGCTGTGCGGTGCGCGGCCGGGCGCGGTGTGGCTGGCCGCCAACAACGCCTGAGCCGAGATATGGCCGCCCAGAATATGGTTGGCGGGCGCAGGCAGTTGCTGCCCGACGAAGCGCCACCGGTCGAGCCGATCGAGCTCCAAGGTGGCGAGCACGTCGCCAAGCGAAGATGACATCACAACGTATCTTGCCGGATCGCACGTCACGCGCTGCCGCGCTGGTACCTCCGCAGCCGCCGTACTGCCTGTGCCGACGCCGGTCCCGATACCGGCCGCACCGCCCCGTCCAGTCGCGTGCGCACGGCGTGGATATCGAGATGCATCCCGATCGCCACCAGACAATTGGCCCGAGAATTGGCCCTGGCCCCCGGCGGCGCCTTCCCGATGTGGATCGCGCTGCCCACCAGGTTGACGACATAGTTCTGGGCGGTCGCGCGGTGGCACACGGCCACTACGCCTTTCATCCGGTACACCCGCGGCGGTGGGTCTTCGAGAAGGTCGAACAGGGCATCCGGGTCGGCGCAACCGGTGCTACTAACGGTGACGGCATCAGCATCGGCATGGACGTGGTCATGGTCATGATCGTGCTCGGGCGTCAGGTCCAAAAACGAGAGTTGCCCAATCCGTTCGGACGTGGCGGATGCGTCGAAGAGCAGCCCAGGGTCTATCCGGCCACCCGTTGCCCCCATGACGTGTACGCACGGGTTGCGTAGGGCCGCCCGCTGCGCGACCCGTTGCACCACCGTCGACCTCTCCCCCTCCGGCACCTGGTCAAGCTTGTTGACCACAATCAGCGACGTCGCGCCGTAGCGCACCGGCGGCAATGCGCCACGGTCGACGGTGTCGAAATGGTTCACGGCGTCAACGACGTCGACGATTCCGCCCGCCCGGACCCCGCGGACCTCACTGAAGCCGATGATCCGCGCGATCGCCGCCGGGTCCGCCAGCCCGCTGGCCTCGACGAGGATTGCATCGAGCCGCCGGGACGGGTCGGCGAGCTTGAGGAGCGCCTCGTCGAGCCCACCACCGTCGGGCAGGCAACAGATGCATCCTCCGGCGATGGAGGCCGGCTCGTCGACCTGACCGGCCACCAGGCCGGCGTCGACGTTGATGTCGCCGAAGTCGTTGACCACCACACCTATTCGGGTGCCAGGATATTGCAGCAGGTGGTTGAGCAACGTCGTCTTGCCGGCTCCGAGATGGCCGGTGAGCGCGATGACGGGTATCGCAGCCAAAGCACCACCCCCGCGTCGACATCCGGACATCCGATGCTAACGGCCGCGGCTTGCACAAAGTGTCGCCCATGATGTCGCAGCGGGAACGACGTGCCTGATGGCGCACGCGCAAGCCAGACCGGCAGTCGCCAGAGCTTGCGGCGCAATAACGCGTCGCTGCGCCGACTATCGCCTCGTAGTACCGTATATACAGGAAATTATCAGTGTTTTATCCGCATATACGGACGGTTCGGCCCGTAAGCTCGGACCGGCAGCCCACCCTTCAGCCTCCCGTCCGCCGTCGGCATGCAGCTTCGGCGATGCGGGTGGGCTGCAGCCGAAAGGAGCCAGCGGTGACCCTCATTGTGAGCACGATATGGGAGCGACGCCGGGTCGACCGGATTGGCCGGCGATGACCGCGCCGGTGTGGATGGCTTTTCCGCCGGAAATCCACTCGGCCCTGCTGTCCAGCGGCCCGGGACCCGGGCCACTGCTCACCGCGGCGAGCGCCTGGAGCTCATTGAGCGCCGAATATGCCTCAACAGCAAGCCAACTCACCGAACTTCTGGGTGAGGTCCAAGCCGGCGCATGGGAAGGGCCCACCGCCGCGCAATATGTGGCCGCCCACGCGCCGTATCTCGCATGGTTGTTGCAGGCCAGCGCCGACAGCGCCGCCACGGCGACCGCACAGGAGACCACTGCAACTGCATATACGACCGCCCTGGCCGCGATGCCCACGTTGGGCGAGCTGGCCGCCAACCACGCAGTGCACGCGGTACTGGTGTCAACCAACTTCTTCGGCATCAACACCATTCCCATTGCGCTGAACGAGGCCGACTACGCGCGCATGTGGGTTCAGGCCGCCACCATCATGACCACCTATCAGGCTGTCTCGACGACCGCTGTTGCGACCACCCCGCGGACGACGCCGGCTCCGCAGATCATGAAATCGGACATGAATTCCGGTTCGGGGATGAATTCCGGCTCGGGGATGAGCGGCGGGTCCGGCATGAGCGGCGGATCGGGAATGAGCGGCGGAAACCCGTACATCATGGGCACTGCATTGCCCCAAAACCTCCAGGAGTGGATGGAAGCGCTGTTTCCGTTCAACCCGCTCTCCCCGGAGGGCTGGTCGATGCACCCGAGCCTGTCGATGTTCCTGTCACGCGCGGAGACACTGATCCCGATGTACGCGAACAACCCCGGGCAACTGCTCGAGGTGATAGTGATGCTCGGACTCCAATTCGTCATCCACCGAACACTCGTGTTCATCAATCTCCTTCTGTACAACCCGGCGGGCCTGCTGAGTTTCTTCGTCAGCAATCCGATTTACACCCTGGGGCTGGCCACGCCGATGGTGGCGATTCCGGCGGGAGCGGCAGGCGGCGTGGCGGGGCTGGCATCCCTGGCCGCGGCGACACCGGTCCCCGCGGTCACGTCAGTTCCGTTGCCGCCAACCACAATTCCCGTCACCGAGGCGCCCCCGATCCCCGCCGCCGGCGCCGCACCCACCACGATCTCAGCGCCGCCGCATGTCGCGCCTCCGGCCCCGGCTCCGGCAACTGTGGCCACGCCGAACGCTCCCCCCGCGCCACCCCCGACGCCGCTGGGCCCCGAGAGCGCCATGGCCGCACAGAACTTCGTCTCCCCCTACCTGCTGGGCGTACTCAGCGGAGCGACGGATTCGAGACTGGCCGACAAAGCCCGCAAGTCGGCACCGGAAGACGCCGGCGTCGCCGCGGCCACGGCGGCGACGGCGACGGCCGAGCAGCTGGGTCGCCGGCGTCGGGGCAAAGCACCTACGCGCATCGACCGGGGCTACCGCTACGAATTCCCGGACTTAGACACCGATTTGGGATACGCTGCCGCGTCGAACGAGACCGGACAGGCGAATCCCGTGATGGCGTCCAACCAAGGTGCGGGTGCTTCGGGGCTCGCCACCGCGGTAACTACTGTCGACAAGCCGCGGGCGAAAGGACTGCATACGTTATCCGACGACGCGTTCGGCGGAGCACCACGCATGCCCATGATGCCCGGCAACTGGCCCCCCGCTTCGGGCTGATCGGCCAACACGCCACTGCGACCATCCCGCACTCAGGCAATCACTTCGCGTGGACACCACGCCCGCTCCTGTATGGTCAACGCTGTCAGCCGGCGAGGAAACAGAGGGCTTTGGATGGCAAAGAGGCTCCCCGACAACGACTTCACGTCGTCGCTGGCTTTGGACCCCGGCCTTCGCAAGGTGGCGCGGTTCGTGCCACGTGGATACGCCCTGCACCGCGGCCTGAAGTTTCAGCGTGCCGTCATGAACCTGATGGGCAACGCGGGCCGGCTGCGCTCGGTGCCCGTCGCCGCCGTCAACGAGCACGTCAAGGTCCGCCTGCATCGCCCGGCCGGCCTTCCCGACCGTGCGCCCGCGCTGCTGTGGATCCACGGCGGTGGAACCATCATGGGGCACGCGGCCCAGGACGATAAGTACCTGCGAAAGCTGTCCGGCCGCACGGGGTTTGCGATCGCCGCGGTGGAGCACCGGTTGGCTCCCGAACACCCCTACCCGATACCCGTCGAGGATTGCTACGCCGCCCTGATGTGGCTGGCCCGACAGCACTGGGTCGACCCGGATCGAATCGCCATCGGCGGGGCCAGCGCGGGTGGGAATTTCGCTGCCGCGGTCGCACAACGGGTGCACGACCGCGACGACGTCAGAATCGCCTTCCAAATGCTGGTCTATCCGATGCTCGACGATCGCACGGGCGCGAAGTGTGATGGCCCCAGGCGCATCATGTGGAGCGAATCCGACAACCAACTGGCCTGGCACTGGTACCTCAACGGGGCCGACCCCGAAGAGGCCGCGCCCGCTCGCCGCAACGATCTGTCGGGCTTGCCACCGGCCTGGATCGGGGTGGGGTCGCTGGACCTCTTCTGTCAGGAGAGCCTGGACTACGCGCGCCGGCTGCGCGAGGCCGGTGTGCCGGTGCACGAGGAAATCGTTTTGGGCGCGTTTCATGCATTCGACCAGATCGCGGAAAAAGCGCAGATATCGGCACAGTTCTTCGAGAGCCAATGCGAATATCTGCGGGCCGCGCTGACGCCCAGTAGCTGACCGCCGTCCTGCGGCGCAGCCGATCGCCGCGGGCAGCGCAATCGTGTTGTGGCGAAAAGCTTTTCGGCAGCAGGGTTGCGTTCCGCGCACGCCTTCGGGTTGCCGGCCCAGGCGGACCATCGTTGCGACCGGGCACGGCGCAGGGCACTGCCGAACCCTGGACGCGGCACCTTTTGACTGCAAAGTGTGCACAACGTGCAACTATGGGGGGATGGGCAATCCCCCCGGGCTACGAGAGCGCCGGCGCCGCCAGACGAGCGCCGACATCCGCGACGCCGCGGTGCGCCTGACGCTGGAACGCGGATTCGACAAGGTCACCGTCGACGAGATCTGCGCCGAAGCCGGTATCGCCACCCGCACGTTTTTCAACTACTTCCCCAACAAGGAATCCGCGATCGCCTACGGCCCCTCGGACATCCCCCCCGAGCTGGTGGAGGATTTCGTCGCCGCCGGGCCCGCACCCTACTCGGTAGTGCTGGCGGAGCTGATCACCTTGGCCGCGCATCACCTGCGCGATGTTCCCCCGCAACGTGACCATGCCGCCAACATGCTGGAACTCGCCAAAACCTCCCCCGCCGTCCTCGCGGCATTTCTCGCCGACTTGGAGCGGTTTCAAAAGCAGCTGACTGACATCATCGTGCGTCGCCAGGCGATGCAGCCGGACGACGAGATGGCGGCGCTGATCTCTGCCCTGGCACTCACTGCGGTGCGGTCCGGCATCGAAAAGTGGGCCGGCGGCGAGGCAGATGCGACCGCCGACACGCCAATGCCCTATGTTGAGCGTGCCGCGGCGCTGGTGAACAGCATCTTTACAAAGTGAGCTGAAACACCGGTAGCAAATGTTGCATACACTGCACGATATGCACATCATGTACTATGCGCTGGTGGCGGTACCCGTCAAGGCTTCAGCAACGAGACGAGCCGGGTGTCGGTGCCGTGGGCGTCGGCCGGTGTGGGTGGGCAGCATTCACCGCGCTTGACGCTCAGCACGCGAACCGCGGCAATCGTAGTAACTCGTTGTTGAGCAATGCGACCTGTGGGCGCTCACCCGCCCACGACCTCTGGTCGCGCAACCGCTGATCCGCGTCACGACCACGTGACGGGGAAGGGATCCCTTAGGTGCAGATATCGAGACTGGTGCGCAACGCCTGGCTGCCGCTGTTGATCGTGGCGGTCGTGGTGGTCGGCGGCTTCGCGGTCGTCAGGGTCAAGTCGTTCTTCGGTGCCCACGACACCGGCGTCATGAGCAGCCCGCGGCTCGACGACTCGAAGCCGTTCAAGCCCAAGGTGGTCAAGTACGAGGTTTTCGGCTCGGCCGACCGGGCCAATGTGAACTACCTGGACCTGTCCGCCGACCCGAGGCGCATCGACGGCGCACCGCTGCCGTGGACGCTGGTTCTGAGCACCACCGCCCCCTCGGTCTTCCCGAACCTTTCGGCACAAAGCGACGGCAATTCGCTGGGCTGCCGCATCACCATCGATGACGAAGTCAAGGCCGAAAACATGACCCACGGCGTGCACGCCCTGACCTTCTGCTTGGTGAAATCCGCATGAGCACAACAGTCGACGACACCCGCACCGACGCCATCCCCGTCGCCAAAGAACCCGTGCACGACAAGATCCCCCGGATCATCCGCAAGCTTGCCGTGCCCATCATCCTGGGCTGGATCGCGATCATCGCGGTGCTCAACGTCGCCGTCCCCCAGCTGGACGAGGTCGGCAAGATGCGTTCGGTGTCGATGGCACCCAACGATGCGCAATCGGTGGTCGCGACCAAGCGGATGGGCGCGATATTCAACGAGTACAAATCCAACAGCTCGGTGATGATCGTCCTCGAGGGCCAGAGTCCCCTCGGCGCCGACGCTCACACCTACTACGACCAGATCGTCCGAAAGCTCGACGCCGACACCAAACACGTTGAGCACGTTCAGGATATGTGGAGCGATCCACTGACCGGTGCAGGCGCGCAGAGCAACGACGGCAAGGCCGCCTACGTCCAGGTTTACCTCGCCGGCAACCAGGGTGAAGCATTGGCCAACGAGTCGGTGGAATCCGTCCAGAAGATCGTCAAGAGTGTGCCGACGCCCAAGGGGGTGAAGGCCTACGTCACCGGCCCCGCGGCGTTGTCGGCGGACCAGCACGAGGCCGGCGACCGCAGCCTACAGCTCATCACATTGGCCACGTTCACGGTGATCATAGGCATGCTGCTGATGGTCTATCGGTCCATCGTCACCGTGTTGCTGACACTGGTGATGGTGGTGCTCGAGCTGTCGGCCGCGCGGGGCATGGTCGCTTTCCTCGGCTATTTCAACCTCATTGGGCTTTCGACTTTCGCCACGAACTTGTTGGTCACGTTAGGAATCGCGGCCGCCACCGACTACGCGATCTTCTTGATAGGCCGATATCAAGAAGCCCGGGCTATCGGTGAGACCCGCGAAGAGGCGTACTACACCATGTATAAGGGCACCGCCCACGTGGTGCTCGGGTCGGGTCTGACCATCGCCGGCGCGACCTTCTGCCTGCACTTCACCAACCTGCCGTACTTCCAGACGCTGGGTATTCCGCTGGCCATCGGCATGGTGGTCGTAGTCGCAGCCGCGCTGACGCTCGGTGCGGCCGTCATCGCGGTGGCCACGCGGTTCGGTAAGACGCTCGAACCGAAACGGACGCAACGGATTCGCGGGTGGCGCAAGATCGGCGCGCTCGTCGTCCGCTGGCCCGGGCCGATCCTGGTGGTGACCATCGGAGTGGCCCTGGTCGGCCTGCTGACCCTGCCGGGCTACCGCACCAATTACAACGACCGCAACTACCTGCCCACCGACCTCCCCGCGAACGAGGGCTACGCGGCCGCCGACCGGCACTTCTCGCAGGCGCGGATGAACCCCGAAGTGCTGATGATCGAAAGCGATCACGACCTACGTAACTCGGCGGACTTCCTGGTGATCGACAAGATCGCCAAGACGGTTTTCCGGGTGCCCGGAATCGGCCGCGTGCAGGCCATCACCCGCCCGCAGGGGACGCCGATCGAACACACGTCGATTCCGTTCCAGATCAGCATGCAGGGCGTCAGCCAGCAGATGAATCAGAAGTACCAAGAAGATCAGATGGCCGACATGCTGCACCAGGCCGACATGATGCAGACGACCATCGACAGCATGGAAAAGATGTCCAGCATCACCACGCAGATGTCCAACGACATGCATCAGATGGTCAAAAAGATGCATGACATGACCATCGACATCAACGAATTACGCGACCACATGGCGGATTTCGAAGACTTCTTCCGCCCGATCCGCAGCTACCTCTACTGGGAAAAGCACTGCTATGACATCCCGGTATGCTGGTCGCTTCGCTCGGTGTTCGACGGCCTCGACGGCATCGACACGATGACCGACGACATCGAGAGCCTGCTGCCCATCATGGATCACCTGGACACCCTGATGCCCCAGATGGTGGCGCTGATGCCCTCCATGATCGAAAACATGAAGGCCATGAAAACGACGATGCTGACCATGTACTCGACCCAGAAGGGTCTGCAGGATCAGCAGAAGGAGGCGCAGAAGAACTCCAGCGCCATGGGTAAGGCGTTCGACGCTTCCAAGAACGACGATTCGTTCTACCTGCCCCCCGAGACGTTCAACAATGCCGAGTTCAAGAAGGGCATGAAGAACTTCATCTCCCCGGACGGCCACGCCGTGCGCTTCATCATCAGCCACGACGGCGATCCGATGACGCAGGAAGGCATTTCGCACATCGCCGCCATCAAGAAGGCCGCCTACGAGGCGCTGAAGGGCACACCGCTGGAGGGCTCGAAGATCTATCTCGCGGGTACCGCGTCGATCTATAAGGACCTCAGCGACGGCAACGCCTACGACCTGTTGATCGCCGGGATAGCCTCGCTGTGCCTGATTTTCATCATCATGTTGATCATCACGCGCGGGGTGGTGGCGTCGGCGGTCATCGTGGGAACGGTGTTGCTCTCACTGGGCGCATCCTTCGGGCTTTCGGTCCTGATCTGGCAGCACCTGATCGGCATCGAGCTGCACTGGATGGTGCTCGCGATGTCGGTCATCATCCTGCTGGCCGTCGGCGCCGACTACAACCTGCTGCTGGTGGCCCGGTTCAAGGAGGAGATCCACGCCGGCCTGAACACCGGCATCATCCGGTCGATGGGTGGCACCGGCTCGGTGGTGACCTCGGCGGGGCTGGTGTTCGCCTTCACGATGATGACGATGGCGGTCAGCGAGCTGACGGTGATCGGCCAGGTCGGCACCACGATCGGATTGGGTCTGCTCTTCGACACCCTGATCGTGCGGTCGCTGATGACACCGTCGATCGCCGCGCTGCTGGGCAAGTGGTTCTGGTGGCCGCAGCGGGTGCGTCAGCGCCCGGTTCCGTCGCCGTGGCCCAAGCCGGCAACGCACGCCGAAACGGTTACTGCCGCTACGTAACCCAGTCCGGCTGGGCGTCGGTCTCGACGTTGGAGAAGTCTTTGTGTCCCAGGCCGGCGGTGGTACCGCCGTCGACGACGAACTCCGAGCCGGTGGAGTAGCTGGACTCGTCGCTGGCGAGGTAGACCACCAGGTTGGAGACCTCCACCGGTTGGGCCGCCCGGCCCAACGCCGTCTGAAAGAGGTCGTCGGGAACCCAGTCGGTCATCGGCGTCTTGATGAGTCCGGGATGGATTGAGTTGACCCGGATCCCGCTTGGGCCGAGTTCGAGCGCGGCCGACTTGGTCAGTCCCCGCACGGCGAATTTGGTGGCGGTGTAGCCGTGGCAGGCGATGGTGCCGGCCATGCCCTCGATCGAGGAGATGTTGATGATCGATCCCCGGCCCGCTTCCTTCATCGGGTTGACCACCGCGCGGATGCCGAGAAACACGCCGGTCAAATTGATGTCGAGGATGCGCTGCCATTCCGAGAGGGCGTAATCCTCCAGGGTGCCGACGTTGATGATGCCGGCGTTATTGACCAGAACGTCGATGCGGCCGAACTCCCCCAGGGCGGTCGCCACCGCCGCGTCCCAGTCGTCGGGCTTGGTGACGTCGAGGTGCAGGTACCGGGCCGCGTCACCGACCTCGGCCGCCACCGCCTTGCCCTCGTCGTCGAGGATGTCGCCGAAGACCACCTTGGCGCCCTCGGCGACCAGGGACCGCACGTGCGATGCACCCATCCCCCGCGCGCCACCGCTGATCAGGGCAACTTTGCCCGCCAACCGTTCTGCCACTGCACTTCTCCTGTCGTGTGGATTCGTCATTGCACCATACGTACCCGAGGCAATGTACGGCCATATCTTGAGGGGCGCGACGATCCCCCGGGTCAGGAGTCGTACGCCCGCAACAGCGCCCGCGTGCGTGCCCGGCCCTCCGGCGTCGGGTCGAACGCCGCGGCGACGTACTCATCGACCCCCGCGGCGCGCAGTTCGTCGAGCCGGCCGCGCACGGTGTCCTCGTCGCCGATGACGGCGGCGTCCTCGGGGCCCGCGTAGCCCTCGCGGTCGAGCATCGCGCGGTACGACGGCAGCTGGCCGTAGATGGCGAACTGTTCGGCCGCCTGCTTTCGGGCGGCGTCGACGTCGTCGGTGACGTTGACCGGTAGCGACGCGGCGACGCGCACCGTCTCCCCGCGCCCGGCATCGGCGGCAGCCTGCCGCAGCGTCGGTGCGACGTGCTCGGCCAGCGTCTTGGGTCCGGTCATCCAGGTGCAGGTGCCCGAGGTGCGACGCCCCGCGAGCTTGAGCATTTGCGGGCCCAGCGCCGCGATGTAGACGTCGGGCCGCGGCGCCCCCGCGATCAGCAACGCACCGCGGGTGGTCACCGTCTGCCCCTCGGCGTTGGCGCGTTCACCGGCCAGCAGGGGCAGGAGTCCGTCGAGATATTCGTTCAGCCTGCGCACGGGCTTGTCCCACGGGATGCCCCACATCCCCTCGGTGACCGCCTGATGCGTCATACCGAGCCCGAGCGTGAACCGGCCACCCGAGGCCAGGCTCAGTGTGAGGGCCCGCTGCGCCATCTGCATCGGATGCTGATTTTGGATGGGCACCACACCGCTGGCCACCTCGATCTCATCGACCTCGCGCAGCGCGATCGCCAGGATCATGAGAAGGTCGGGCTCGTAGGGTAATTGGCTCATCCACACCCGTTTGAAGCCCTCATCGCGCAGCATCGCGAGGTTGGTGATCGTCGCATCGATGGGCGATTGGCTGCCCGATCCGCTGAGTTGCCCGAACATACTGACCTGCATGACCAACACGCTCCTTTGCGTCACCTTGCGGGGCCGCAGGGTGTCGTCGTTCGACTCTACGGTCACGCGTGGTGAACCGGAAGGCGGACCTCACGCTGCCCGGCCCCACGGCAGGCTCGGTTCAGTGGATTTCAAGCCGCCCGTGGATCACATTGTCCAGCAGGGCCGTTCACATCGAGAGCTTGGCGGTAGATGGATTCGTCGGGGCCCCTCCCACTCTGAATGACAAGCGGTCCGCATCGAAGTAGCGCCGCATGACGACGACCGGTTCGGGGGCCCGCCGGCGGGATCGTTGAGATATGCGATCCCGAAGTAACTCAGGAGGGCCGGGCCACGATCACCGGCATGCGAATCGAGTGGATGACGGCGTTGCTCACCGAGCCCAGCAGTGCACCGGTCAAGCCACCGCGACCGTGGCTACCCACGACGGTCAGCTGCGCGGCCTCCGACTGCTCGATCAGCTGAGGGGCCGGCCGGTCACAGACGACGACTCGACGCACAGTGACATCGGGATAGCGTTCTTGCCAGCCCGCCAGACGTTCGGCCAGGCTCCGTTCGGCTTCGGACCTCACCGCCGACCAGTCCACTCCGGGAAGCTCGACGATCTGGGCGTCGCTCCAGGCATGGAGCGCAGTGAGCGTGACGCCGCGCCGGGAAGCTTCGTCGAAGGCGATGGCCGTGGCGAGTTCGGAGGCCGGCGAGCCATCGATGCCGACCAGGACGGGCGCCTGCTGCGGGTGCGGCATCAACGGGTCTTCGTCGTGGATGACGGCAACCGGGCAGCGGGCGCGTCGCGCAACGCCGGAACTGACCGAACCGAGCAAGGCCCGGCCGACGGCTCCGCGCCCGTAGGATCCGACGACGACCATTTCCGCCTCTTCGGACATTCGGGCCAGCGTCGGCGCCGGGGGTGCATGCCACAGCGCGCTCGCGATGTCGATTTTGCGGCTTGTTCTGGTGGCGTCTTCAGCGATCTTGACTGCCTCCTGCAGGACCCGGCGCCCGTCGTCCTCCTGCCATGCCAGCGCCTCGGCCGCCATCGACACCTGTGGCCGCGTCGTCGTGGCGTTCACCATGTGGACCAGACTCAACGAAACATTGCGCATCGCCGCGTCGCGCGCGGCCCAGCAGACGGCGTAATTCGACGCAGGCGATCCGTCCACCCCGACGACGATGCCGTGGCGCTTGATGGATGCAGTCATTTCGGTCTCCTCGATCATCCAGAACGCTATTGCTCGAACGAGCGCCAGTCAGGGGACTTTCGTCCCCAACCGCATGGACGAGAGACCCTCATCGGGCGCTCGGGCGTGAGCGTGGCCCGGCCTGTGATCCGATGACGGCCAACACAGATGACCATTGCGGCGACACGAGGGCCGAACGGCCCTGCCGTCTACCGAATAGGCCCGATAACGTCCCGGATTGACCATGGGGTTCTCCCGCTCGTCCAGCGCCTCGATCGGAGAAAAGCGGTGAACGATCCGCACTCAGCACAGTGGATAGTCGTGGGTATCGACGGCTCTGAGGCAGCGATCAGCGCCGCGCGGTGGGCGGTCGCCGAGGCCACGAGCCGGGACCTCCCGCTGCGTCTGGTGTACGCCATCCCCGATGCTTCCCTCCTCGATGTGGAATGCGGGGAGGCCGCCCTGCGCACCGCCTATGCCGCGCTGCATGCCGTGACCGCGGAGGTCAAAATCGAAACCGATCTCGTGAGAGGTTCGGCGGCAGACGTTCTCGTCGGGCAATCGCGCCACGCGGCCATGGTGTGCGCAGGGTCGGTGGGCATCGGGCCGATCGCCCGATTGGTCATCGGCTCGACCGCCCAAACCGTCGCGCAGAAAGCGCTTTGCCCGGTCGCGGTCGTGCGCGCCAAACGCGATGCCTGCGAGCCACATTCGGGATCGGTTGCCGTGGTGGTCGACGACTCGCCACACAACGATGCCGTGCTCGACCACGGTTTCAGGGAAGCGCGGCTTCGCGAGGCGCCGATCCTGGCGATGGGTGTTTGGCGGTGGGGCCTCGGGGAAATCCCCTACCGTCAGCTGGACCGTCGACTTCACCGCTGGGTGACTCGGTATCCCGAGGTGCATGTGCGCCCCGCCGCGGCCAGACGCGGAGCTGTCGAATATCTCAGCGGCGCACACGAACCCGTGCAGCTGGCGGTGGTGGACAGTAGGTATGCCGACAGGGTCGCGCAACTGGTCGGCCCGCCGACGCCCCGGATCGGCTACGCCGGATGTTCGGTGCTCGTGGTGCGCTGAGCCAGCTGCGCTGAGCCGCCCGCGCGTCAGCCGACGATGTCGAAGACCGCCGCGGCGGAGGTGACCGCCTTGTCGTTGTTGCCCTCGTCGTGCAACAGCATTCGCACTCCGACGTGCTTGGGCCCACCCGTATGCGCGGTACCCTCCACCCGGAAGGGCCCCACCTTGCCGCGCGACATGAACATCACATGCCAGCTGACGACCTGTAGCTTGGTGGTCCCGGCGAGCGCGGCGGCGAGGTCGATCGCCGCGGTCTCCAGTATGACGTGCTGGGGTCCGATGTGCAGCGCGGCATCCGGCGACGCGAGTTCCGTACTGAGCTCGGGCAGTATCCAGTGGCCGTCGTCGCGCCGGGCGGCACCGAAGACCCGCCACAGCGGCGGCAGATCGGGAGAGTCCTCGACCACCAGCTCGGTGCCCGAAACGTCCATGCGTTCCAGGCCTTCCGGCGGGATGCCGATGATCGCGCCCTGCCCCTCGTTGAAGGCGATGACCCGGCTCGGGTTGTCGGCGTCGACGATGGTGCAGCGGCCGTATCCCATGGTGCGGCCCTGGTGCACGATCCCCGACCCGATGATCTCGATCCTGTTGACGTCATAGCCGGGATCGACGATCTGCACCGACGCGATGACCGGATTCGGCACGGCCACCATGTCGGTCTGGCAGCCCTCCGGAGAGGAAATGGCCAACGGTGCCACCATGATTCCACCCGCGTCGTTGCGCATGTCGCTGCGGATGGTGACGGTGTCGTCGGCCTCGCCGAGATCCATCGACGAATGTTTGCGACCGATGTAGCGGTAGCTCAGCAGGCCGGTCCAGCGCCGGTACAGTTCGTCACGATAGGCGTCGGAGTCACCCATCAACTCCCGGATGTCACGAAGCTGACCGCTCAATTCCGTTCGCCTCCTTAGCGTTTGCCGCGGCGCACCTGGTTGAACGGCACGCCGCGGTCGTCGGCGCGCTCGCGCGGGAAGTTCAGCACTCGCTCGCCGATCACGTTGCGGGCCATCTCGGTGGTACCGCCGCCGATCCCTGCGGTCTGACGGCCCAGATAGCGCGTCCCGATGTCGAGCAGTCCGGCGTCGTCGTCCACCACGGCCGCCGGGCCCGCGACGGCCAGCGCGGTGTCGGTCTCGACGTCGTGCACCTCGGCCATGTACAGCCGGATGATCGATCCCGCGGCCGGCGGCAGGGATCCGCCGGCCACGGCGTGGAAGACATGCTCGCTGAGTTGGCCCTGCACGGCGCGGTGCACCAGCGCACGGCCGACCATTTCCTGCAGTCGCCGGTTGCCGGCCCGGTTCGTCTGTTCGATCAGCGACACCAGGTCCACCGAAACATCATGGGCCTCAGCGATTCCGGGCCCACTGGTGTATTCCGAGCCGTCCCCCATCGTGCGCCGCTCGTGGTAGAGCTGGCGCGACGCGACATCCCATCCCTTGCCCGGTTCTCCGACGACGGCGTCGTCGCCCACGTCGACGTCGTCGAAGAATTCTTCGCAGAACTCGATGGAGCCGTTGACCTGCTTGATGCGGTTGATGGTCACACCGGGATGTTGCAGCGGTACCAGGAACATCGTCAGGCCGTCGTGTTTGGGGACGTCCCAGTTGGTCCGGGCCAGGCACAGGCCGTAGTCGGCGGCGAACGCCCACGTGCTCCAGGTCTTGGCGCCGTTGATGATCCACCGCCCGTCCCGGCGCTCCGCGCGGGTGATGACGCCCGCCAGATCCGATCCCCCGTTGGGCTCGGACAGCAGCTGCACCAGCACCTCGTCACCGCGCAGCGCGGCCGGGATGTGCGTGCGCTTCTGCTCTTCGCTGCCCATGTCGAGAATCGTTGCGCAGCAGATGGCGAACGAGGGAACATTCAGCAGCAGCGGAGCCTCGTAGGCCTGGGACTCGATGTCGAACGCCTTCTTGTATTCGTAGCTCAGCCCGAGCCCGCCGTACTCGCGCGGAAAACAGATCCCGGCGAATCCGCCTTGCCACAACAGCTTTTGCAGTTCCCGGGCCCGGTGCCACGCCGGCGGCTGGTCGCGCTCCAGCTGTGCCGCCTTGGCCGGATCGAGTCGCGGCATGGTCTCGGCCAGCCAGGCCCTGGCCCGGCTCCGGAATTCCCCGACCGATTCGGACGTCACCGGATGGCCTCTCGTTCGAGCGTCGACCCTGTGCTGGGCGACTGTACAGCACCACCCCGCGGGTGTACAGGAGCGCCAGGGCCTACCAAGACCCGGTGTTCGGCGGCGATGCCCTCCGCAAGTAATCTGCCGAGGCGTGCGGCGATTGCCCGGCTTGGCCGCCGGCGTTCGACGCTCCGGCGATCAAGGAACCGACATGACCGACACACACCCCTTCGACGAGGCCATCGGCCTCGACGCGACCGGCGCCGGTGCCCGCCGCGGCCGCACCCACCCGGAATGGGCCAACATGGTCGGACCCTTCGGCGGGATCACCGCCGCCGTCATGCTGCGGGCCGTCGAAGGCCACCCCGACCGCATCGGGCAACCGCTGGCCCTGACCGTCAACTACGCCGCCCCGATCGCCGACGGCGACTTCGACATCACGCTGCGGGCCGCGCGCACCAACCGCACCAATCAGCACTGGGTCGTCGAGCTGAGCCAGGACGACGTGGTGAAGACGACGGCGACCGCGATCTTTGCAGTCCGGCGCGAGAGCTGGGCCGACTCCGAGGGCCGCCCGCCGGAAGCGCCGGCGCCCGAGGAGGTGCCCGCGGTCGATCCGGGCCTCGTCCGATGGACGGGCCTTTTCGACATGCGCTACGTCGAGGGCGTGATGCCCGGCAAAGGCGCAGACCCGAGCCCGTCGTCGACCTCCACGCTGTGGGTCCGCGACAAAGCGGGGCGCACGGTGGACTATCCGGCGCTAGCCGCGCTGTGTGACGTCTTCTACCCGCGGGTGTTCCTGCGCCGCGGCGCCATCATCCCGGCCGGGACCATCTCACTGACCACGTATTTCCACGCTGACCAGGCTCAGCTCGACGCCCTGGGTAACGACTTCGTGCTGGTCACCGCCCACGCGAACCGCTTTTCCCGTGGCTATTTCGACCAGAGCGCAAAGGTGTGGACGCGCGACGCCGGACTGCTGGCCACTACACATCAGATCGTCTACTTCAAAGGCTGATGGGTTTACACTTCGCCAGTGAGACGTCACGTCGGGATGCTGACCGAAAGAATCGAGCCGCAATGACAGACCGCGCGGAGATGCTGGTCGCCGATTCGCTGCCGGCCATCGAATCGCTCAAGCAACTCAAGGCCCGCTACTGCCGCTACCTGGACACCAAGGACTGGGCGGCGTGGCGATCGATTTTCGCCGACGACTTCGTCAGCGACACGTCGGAAGCCGGCGGCACGGTGATCGACGGCGCCGACGACTTCGTGGCGTTCACCCGCCGTGCCCTCGACCGCCCGAACCAGCCCACCGCCCACCAGGTGCACACACCCGAAATCGAGCTGACGTCGGCGACGACGGCGCGGGGAGTCTGGGCGTTGCAAGACGTGGTCCGGTTCGGACCCGGGGTGACCTTGGTCGGCTACGGCCACTACCACGAAACCTATGAGAACCTCGACGGCGCGTGGCTTATCAAGAGCTCCAAGCTAACCCGGCTCCGCGAGGACATCGTGACTCCCCTCTTCTCGATCTACATCTCTCCGCGCGTCCGCACGGTCATCGGCAAGATCGCCGGCCGGCTGATGGACCGGTGACACGGCCATGACCGTCGACACCGTTTTGGTCACCGGCGCATTCGGTCAGGTCGGGAAGCGCTGTACACAAATCCTGCTGGACCGAGGACGCACCGTCATCGCGATGGATTTGCGCAACGACGACACCGTCGCCGCCGAAAAGGAACTCGCAGCCGGCGGCCACCCCGGGATGCTGATTGCCGCCTACACCGATCTGCTGGAAGTCGAGGCGGTGAACGCGCTCGTCGCGACGCACTCCCCTGGAGCGATCGTCCACCTGGCCGCCGTCGTTTCCCCGACGTCGTATCGCAATCCCGGACTGGCCCGGCGCGTCAATGTCGGTGGCACACAGAATCTCCTGGCGGCCTGCTCGGCACTTTCGCACCCGCCGCTGTTCCTCATGGCTTCCAGCGCCGCGGTCTACGGGTCGCGCAACCCCTACCGCCAGCCTGAGCGGATCACCCCGGACACCCCGGTGAATCCTATCGATCAGTACGGCCAGGACAAGGTGCTCGCCGAGGCGGCGATCCGCGGTAGTGGCCTGCCGTTTGCGCTCTTTCGGCTCGCGGGTGTCATCTCACCGGATACCCAGGCCGGCATCAACGGTGACCACCTTGCACTGATGCGTTCGATGCCGAGCGACAACCGGATTCACGCGGTGGACGCGCGGGACGTGGCGCTGGCCTTCGCCAACGGCGTCGACCGGGAGGCATGCATCTCCGGCAAAGTCCTGCTCATCGGCGGCAACGAAACATACGTGCTGCTACAGCATGGCCTGCAGGACGACGTGATGAGCGCCGCCGGCCTGGGCGCGCTCGGCCCCTCGGCGGGCCTGCCCGGCGATCCGGACGACGACCGCGGCTGGAGTTTCACAGGCTGGTACGACACCGCCGAGGCGCAGCGGCTACTGGACTTTCAGGAGCACGACTGGAGCCAGACGCTGGCATGGATCGCGGAATCTCAGGGCCCCGCGCGCCTCGTGCTAAGGCTGCTCGGCCCCCTGCTGCGGCCGCTGCTGCGCGCTATCTTGGCCGTCCAGCGCCGGCTCGAGGGACGCGGACCCTACGCCGACCCGTGGTCGATGATCGAAAAAAGGTACGGCACAGACGCTTTGGCGAGCGTCGACTAGCGCGATCAACGCGACACGCTAGCGGTCGATCCATGCCATTTGCGCCTCCGCGTGATGCCCCCCGATGGGCTGGGTGAGTCGGTCGAGTCGAGTCAATTGGTCGGCGGTCAGCTCAACCGCGTCGGCGCCCACGTTCTCTTCCAGGCGCGCGACACGCTTAGTCCCCGGAATCGGCACGACGTCAGGGCCTTTCGCCAGTAGCCAGGCCAGGGCGACCTGAGCCGGCGTCGCGCCGACGTCGGCGCTGATATCGCGCACCTCGTCCGCGCACCGCAGGTTGTGGGCGAAGTTGTCGTCAAAGAACCGCGGGTTCGTCTTGCGGTAGTCGGTGTCGGGAAGCTCCCGCGTAGAGCGGACGGCGCCGGTGAGAAAGCCACGGCCCAGCGGCGAGTAGGCGACAAACCCGATGCCCAACTCGCGCAGCGCCGGCAAGATCTCGTCTTCCTGGTCGCGCGTCCACAGCGAGTACTCGGATTGGACGGCCGTGACGGGGTGCACCGCGTGCGCGCGGCGAATGGTGTCCACGCCGACTTCGGATAGGCCGATGTACCGGAGCTTCCCCGCCGCGACCAGCTCGGCCAACGCCCCGATCGTGTCTTCGATCGGGGTCTGGCGGTCGAGGCGGTGCTGGTAGTACAGATCGATGCGATCGGTCGCCAACCGTCGCAGCGAACCATCCACGGCGATACGGATGTTGGCGGGGCTACTGTCCAGGCCGTCGCGGCCGGTGTGCGAAATCAGGCCGAATTTGGTTGCCAGGACTACTCGATCGCGTCGGCCGTGCAGCGCGCGGGCCAAAAGTTCTTCGTTGACATACGGCCCGTAGACCTCCGCGGTGTCGATCAGGGTGACACCGAGGTCGATCGCACGGTGCACCGTGCGGATCGATTCGGCATCGTCACTGCCCGCGCCGGCGTAGGCCACCGACATTCCCATCGCACCCAGCCCGAGGCGACCGACCCGTAGGTCGCCGAGTTGAGCCTGCTTCATGGATGTCTCCCGTCCTCCGCGTTGCGCGACACCCCGGCGAGTGCCGGACGGTAGCGTGGCGCTGTGTACCGCGTCGAGCTTGCCCCGATCTGATGGACGGCGCAAACACCCCGCGGCCGGAGCGCAATCTGGCGGTCGACTACTACCGCGTATCGGGTGTGGTGCTGATCGTGCTGGGGCACTGGCTGGCCGGATCGGTGACTTACCACGCCGGGCAATTCGGCAGACAGAACCCGCTCGTCGACCTGCCGCGGACCCAGTGGCTGACCTGGCCCTTCCAGGCGGTTCCGGCGTTTTTTCTGGTCGCCGGCTACGCCGCCGCCGTGTCCTGGACGCACCGCCACGACACCGGCGGTGTTTCGCGCCGGACCTGGGTGCAACGCCGGTCGGCGCGGGTGCTCGGGCCAACGGCGGTGTACATCGCGCTGGTGTCGGTGGTCGTCGTGGTCCTGGGCGCCTGCGGGGTGGCCGGCTCGGTGCTCGAGTACGCCGGCTGGGCGGTGGCGATGCACCTGTGGTTTTTGGCCGTGTATCTGGTGGTTGTGTCGCTGACACCGATTGCGATTGCCGCACAACGCCGTTGGGGTCTGCTGGCGCCCACCGTGCTCGCGCTGGCTGTCGCGGCAGTGGATGTCGCCCGCCTCGCCGGCCACGTGCCGTACCTCAACTGGGTGAATTACCTGCTGGGCTGGGGCACCCTGTACCAGCTTGGAATCGCCTGGCACGGCGGGTCATTGGCCGGCCGCAGGCCCTGGCTGCTGGCGGGGGTTTCCTCGGTGGCGCTCGCGCTGCTGGTTTGGCTGAAGGTCTATCCGGTCAGCATGATCGGAGTTCCCGGGCAGACCATCGACAACACGACACCGCCGACGGTGGCGCTACTGGCGTTCGGGTGCGCCCAAACGGGGATCGCGATGGCGGCCGCTCCCGCGCTCAATCGCGCCCTGCGCGCCCTGCGCGCCGAGCGCGCGCTGTCCATCGCCAACAACAACATCATGGCGCTGTACCTGTGGCACATGATTCCCGTCGTGATCGTGGCGATCGTGGGCTATCCGGCCGGGCTGTTGCCGCAGCCGCCGGAGGGCAGCGGCCACTGGTGGCTGGCCCGGCTGGAATGGGTGGTCATCCTCGGTGTCGTGATGGCGATCGAGCTGGTGCTGTTGTTTTGGGCGCGAAGGTTTTTCGCGGCTCCCCTGCCCCTGCTCGGTTTCCCGCTGACGGAGCGCTGGGCGGAGCCGGTGATGCTGGCCGGCGTCGCGATGGCGGCATATTCGCTGTCCCTGGTTGCCGCCGCGGGCTTCGCTCCCGACGGGCACTTCCCGTGGCTGACCGCGGCGATCTTCACCGCCGGAGCGCTGCTGGCGGCGGTGCGCCCCGCGCGGCATCAGGCGGGCGCGGGGACCGGTTAGCGTTCGTCAAAAGTGTTGTCCGGCAACGGACGCCGACATAACGCGCGCGCCTCCGCGGCGCTGAGCCCCAACAGCCGCAGCACATGCTCGGTGACCGTGTCGGCCGCCGACGCGTCATCGCGATCCGGGTGATCCCGTAACAGGTTGCCCAGCCCCAGCAACGCGCCCCCGGCCATGGCGAGGGCGAGCTCGGGATCGTCCACGGTGAACCTGCCGGCCTGCACGCCGGCCGTGATGTCGCGCAGCGCACGCGGCGCGAGGCCGTGGGGCGACGACAGCAGCGCCAGTCCGTTGGCCAACAGAATCCGGCTCTCCTGCGGACGCCGGCGGAAGAGCCGGCCGGTCAGGCGGAAACTCGTGGCGAACGTCTCGGCCGGGTCCTCGGTCGATTCGGTGAGCCGGTCCAGCATCGCCCCGTAGGCGTCGAGCACGTCGGCGACCGCGGCGTCGAACAGCTGCTCCTTGCTGTCGAAGTGGTTGTAGAAGGAGCCCATCCCGACGTCGGCGGCCTGGGTGATCTCCAGAACGGGGACGTTGACCTTGCCCTCGGCGATCAGCCGCTGCGCGGCCCTGACCAGCGCCGCTCGGGTGCGCTGTTTGCGTCGCGCCAGGCGGTTCGGCGGTGGGGTGTCGGGCATCGCGCTCATTGCCAGCAGTATGCATCAGTTGTGAGGATTCCGTCAGAAACCTTGACCGAGCATAGTCTCGTATGTGACGATTTCGTCAGTTAACGTGGGAGAGCGCCGATGAGACTGGCCGGCAGCGCGCCGTTGGAGGCGCACAGCCCGCAGGGCGCGCTGCCCGGACTACTGAAAGTGCCTGCTTCATGACCGTTTCTGTGCTGCACACCGCCGACGCCTGGTGGCTGAAAACCGCGGGCGGCGCCACGAAGATCGACACCGCCGCCACCAGCACCGCGGGCCTGCTGGTCGACCGGCGCGCGATCGAGGCGGCCGCCCACGGCGCCGACACCGTCGCCGTCGAGGACCTGACGTTGGTGTCACCGGTGACCAGGCCGTGCCGGGTGATAGCGCAGATGACCAACTTCGAGTCGCACGTCAAAGACGCCGGCATGGATCCGTCGTCGGTTCCGCTGACCTTCTTCCGCAAGGCGTCGGCCTCGATCAACGGTCCGTTCGACGACATCGTCAAACCTCAACACGTCCAGTTGCTCGACTACGAGGTGGAGATCGGGCTGGTGATCGGGCGCCCAATCCCGGTCGCCAGCAGCATCTCCGATGCGAACCTCGCCGACTTCATCGCCGGGCTGGTGGTCACCAACGACGTATCGGCGCGTGATGTGCAGCTGCCGCAGACCCAGTTCTACGAGGCCAAGTCCTACCCGACGTTCACCCCGGTGGGGCCGGAGCTGGTGCTGCTGAGCGCGGACGAACTCAAGCGGTTCGGCGATCTTCGGCTTCGGCTGAGCGTCAACGGCGCCGAGCGCCAGAACGCGCTGGTCGATCCCGACATGCTCTACCGCCCGCTGCAGGCGTTGCAATCGCTCACCCAGTTCCAGGAGCTCGCGCCCGGCGACCTGGTGCTGACCGGAACCCCCGCGGGCACCGCGTTGAGCGCGCCGCCTAAGCCGCTACAGATCATCGGAAACCTGTTGCCGCCCAACCTCAAATGGAAAGTCTTCTTTTCCCGCCAGGCCGACAACACGAACTACCTGCGCGGCGGAGACGTCGTGGAGGCATCGATCGCCACCGACGACGGCGCCATCGACCTTGGAACACAGCGCGCCACAATCCGATTCGCGTGAACCACGGCACCGCCGGGCGCCGAGGCGTCGTCATCGTGATCGCCGAGCACGGCGATGCGTTGACGGCGTGGCTGCGCCGCGGGCACGTCAACGCCGCGGTGGTGCCCGACCGCACCGTCGCACGCGCGGGTCGTGATGTCGCGGCGTTGTGCGGATGGGCGAGCGAACTCCTGGGGGAACGGTCGTGAAAGGTTATGCGGCAGAGCGCGGTCGGGCGACGATGACCGGTACCCGCACCGAATGCAGGACCGCGTTGCTGACCGAACCCAGCAGCAGCCCGCTCAGACCGCCCCGGCCATGACTGCCGACGACCACGAGCTGCGCGGTTTCGGACTTGTCGATGAGGTGCCGCGCCGCCCGGTCCTGGGCGATGAGCCGGTGGACGGTGACGTCGGGATAGCGTTCCTGCCAGCCCGCCAAGCTCTCCGCGAGGCTGCGTTCCGCCTCGCCCTCGACCGCCGGCCAATCGATTTCGAAGACCTCCATCACCGCGGCGTCGCTCCAGGCGTGCAGGGCCACCAGATCGACACCGCGACGCGACGCCTCGTCGAACGCGATCTCGGTCGCCAGTTCGGATGCCGGTGAGCCATCGGTGCCCAGCAGGACGGGGGCATGCCGCAAATCCGGCAGCTGTTCGTCCCGCACCACCGCGACCGGACAATTCGCGTGCCGCACCACGGTCGAGCTCACCGACCCCACCAGACCACGCGCCAGCAAACCGCGCCCGGCGCTGCCCATGACGATCAGCTCGGCCGTGTCGGACATTTTCAGCAGGGCCGGCGCCGGGGCCGAATACACCAGTTTCCGGTCGATGCGCACCGCGCGGCCGGCCGGCATCGCGTCGTCGGCGACCTTCGTCGCGTACATGATCGCCTTCTTGCCTTCGTCTTCCAGGTTCGTGACGAGGGACTCGGGGTAGGGAACCGGCGGGAACGTCGCGGTGGGAGTGGACACCGCGTGCACAACAGTCAGCGGGACGTTTCTCATCGCCGCTTCCTGGGCTGCCCAGCCCGCGGCGACGGTTGACGCCGGCGAGCCGTCGACCGCGACGACGATACCGAGTTCCTCAGCGGGTGCGGACATCACGTTCTCCCTCCGTCTGGAACGACGCTAGCGGAGAAAGTGCGCACCGAACGTGAGGCTTTAGTCCTCAACCGGCGGGCCAGAGGTCGCCTCGCCCACGATCAGAGCCCGTCAGCTGAACAGGCTTTGCCCGATGTAGTGGCCTTCGGCGGGCGCCGGCGGCACCGCGAAAATCGCCGAGCCGATATGGCGAATGTATTCGTTGAGCAGGTCGTGGGCCCCCAGGCGGTTCTGCAGGCGGATGAAGTTGCGGGGATCGTTCTGATACGAAATGAACAGCAGCCCGGCGTTGAGCTGACCGTTGGCGTCGAGACCGTCGGTGTAGTTGTAGGACCGTCGGCGGATCATGATGCCGTCGTTGTTCTCCCGGGCGGCGAGGCCGACATGAGACATCGGATCGATGAGCGGGTTGCCGTCGGCGCCCTTGGCGGCGAAATCCGGTGTGTCGAATTCGTTCTTGCCGCTCAACGGCGCCCCCTCCGCTTTGGTGCGCCCGAAGATCCTCTGCTGGTTGCCGATTCGGTCGACATCCCAGGTCTCCATCAGCATCCGGATCTTGCGGACGACTTGGTAGGTCCCCCCGTTCATCCACGGCTGGTCGCCGTCGTGGACCCAAACGAATTTGGCGTACTCGGCCTCGGTGGCGATGTTGCGGGTACCGTCCTTGAATCCGAGCAGGTTTCGTGGCGTGTGCTGGCCGGGGCCCGCGGAGGCTCGGCCGAAACCCAACACCGCCCAATACGGCGAGACGATGTCGCGACCGAGCCGGGCCACGTTGCGCACCGCGTGGTAGCAGACCTGGGGGTCATCGGCGCATGCCTGCACGGACAGGTCGCCGCCGTGCAGGCGGGGATCCAGGTTGTCGCCATCCAACGGTGGCAGGTCGGCGAACACCGCGGGGCGCCGGGCGGCCAGCCCGAACCGATCGCCGAACAGCGACGGGCCCAACCCGACGGTGACGGTGAGGCCGGCGGGGCTCAGCCCGTAGGCCTCCCCTGTATCGGTGGGCGGTTGCACGTCGAGCTGTGGCTGCACCGTCCCGACCGGCTTTCCCTGCTGCAGGATCGCCGCGGCGGCCGACCAGCGCGCCAGCAGCGTCTGCAACTGGGTGCGGGCGGCCCCGTCGGCCACCGAGAACGACATGAACATGGCGTAACGCTGTGGCGGCGTGTCGATTCCGCCTTGGTGGGGCTGGCCGTAGAAGGGGTAGCTGCGGCGCAGATCGACGGTGTCGTCGTCGGCGCCCCGTTGTCCGGCCGCCATGGCGTGCCCGGCGAAGCCGCCTCCGATGGCGCCGAGCGCGGCACCGCCGAGCCCGGCCAGCACGGCACCCCCGAGCGCGCGGCGGCGCGGCACCACGGTGGAATCCGCCGGGGGGCCGGCGTCGGTCAGGTCGCCGTCGGCGGGTTCGGTGATGTCGTCGGCCACGATCAGCCGCCCGCAACGACTTTTTGCGCGACGGTCGACAGGCTCTGGTGCAGTGGCTGGATCACCGCGGTCAGCTTCGGCGCGTCGGAGGCCTTGAGCGCCGCAGTGTAGGTCCGGAAGCCACCGAGCGCCGCCGGGTCGCGGTACCCGTTCAGCGTGGCGAGCACGCTGCGGAACTGCTGATCGATCTGCCCCACCAGATTGCCGTCGATCCTTTCCAGGCCCGGGCGCAGCGCGGCGTACGCCTGCTGCGCGCCTTCGACATTTCCCGAAAAGTCCACCAGGTCAATGTGACTGAAGGCCTCTTCCTCCCCGGTTATCTTGGTGTTCTGGATCTCTTCGATCAGGTCGCTGGCACCGTTGGCCAAATCCTCGGGCTTGTACTGCAGGGTCGCGACGATGCCCTTCAATGTGCCGACGTTGCTTACCAATTCGGTGCTGAACGCCTTCGTCGCCGGCGCGATCGCGTTACCCTGCCACAGGTCGCGCTCGATGGCATGGAAGCCCTTCCAGCCGACCTTCGCGTCGACCGGTGTCGACTCACGCATGTCGATCAGATAGTCCAGGCTGCCGGCGTTGTCGCCGACCGCGAAGCCCGGCAGCACGAAGCCCTCCACGGTGGATTCGGAACGCTCCCAGAACGGCCGGGCCTTGGCGTAGGCGGCCTTCGCCGCGTCGACGTTGCCCGACTGCACGGCGGCATCGAGTGCCTTCACGCCATCGCTGAGCTGACCGATCTGGTTGACGATGTAGGCCGCATAGTCCTTGGTCCCCTGGCTGAGGATGCCGGCCACGGTGCCCGTCCGCGCGGCCGGCGCCTGCCCCGTCACCGTCAGGGTCTGGTATTCGGTGCTCGCCCCCGGGCAGTAGAGCTGGTAGGCGCCGCCGTCCAGCGACACCGTGAACGACACCGGGTCCAGGCCGGGAGCGAGGTTCTCCTTCTCCCCCACAATCCTTTGGTCCCTGAGCAATTCGACCTCGCTGATCCCGGGCGCATTCGTATTGGCCACCGTAAAGGTCACCGGCCCCGCGGGCACACTGGCCGTGTCCAGCGCGCAGCCGTCCGCACCGCCGTTGTTGGCCAGGGTGATCCTGACCGCGTTCGTCGCGCCGGCGTGCCCGGACCTGGCGGGACCGGCCTGGTCGTTCGAGTGGCTACAAGCCGTCACCGGCAACACCGTCGCCGCGAGAACAACGATTGCGGTCGAGCAAAATTCACGCGACCGGGACGTTGCCCGGGCGATGCGACTCATCATCGATCGATTTCCTCTCCTCATCGCGCCTGCGGTCCCCGCGCACCGAGGCTATCGCCGCCAGCGCGCACGCCAGCGCAAAACCCGCCATTACCAGGGGAAGCCAGACGTTCCAGAGCTGCCGCTCGCCGCGATTGTGTTCGCGCGCGACGATCTCGACCGCGGTCGAGTGGTCTTGGGCACCGGAGGTGGACCAGTCCGTCGCCAGGCCGCCGAGACTGACGGTTTTGGCCCCCGTCAGCCCGCCGCCGGTCAAGAGCGCGGTGCGGTTGCTCGTCGCCTGCGCGCTGATCACCCAATCACCCCGTGCGAGAACGGTATACACGGTGGTCGTCGACCACTGACCCTGAAACGGCCCCGGCGTGCGGCCTGCCGCCAATCCGACCGGCAGCCGGCCCCCCGTCATGCGCAGCAACTGATCCAGGGTGACTTCCGGCGCGCCGTCGGCCCCGGCGGCCTCGGACGCCTGCCAAACCTGTACGGGCACGCCGTCCACCGTTTGGTCGTCCGCCGGGACCAGCAGGACGCTGCGGACAGGCCGGCCGCCCCCAGCGACGACGGTCAGCTCGCGTCCGTGCGGCCCTACCGTCATCGACACCGTGGCGGTGCGACCGGAGGCGTCGGTGACCGTGCGCGCACGCAAATTCGGCGACGGTCCGGTGGGCGTCGCGATCGCCGACCCCGCCCCGGCGATGAGCAGCATCGCCGACGCCGCCGCCAGCAGCCGGGCGCGGGCTCGCGGCGATGCGGCGAGCCGGTCGGGCCAGAGAAAAACGACCAGCACCGGCACGGCATACAGCAGCCAGCCCATCACCTCGATGAGGCGGGGGTCAGCGGGGATGCCGAACACCCCCGCCGTCACCGCGCCCAGTACCGAGTTGGGAGGCAACCAGCCGGACAGGTCGAGCACCTGCCGCTGCCCGATACTCACCCAACCGGCCTCGTGCGCGGTGCGCAGCGCACCCAGCACCAGCCCTGCCGCGATCAACACCAGAAATACCCCGGTGACCCGGAAGAACCGGCCGAGGTTGATCCGCAGGCCGCCGTAGTACAGGCCCGCGCCGAGGCCGACCGCCGTCGCGATGCCGACGGCGCCGCCCAGCACGGCGAACCACCGGCCGCCGTGCGACGTCTGGGCGGCGGCCAGCAGGAACACCGAGGTCTCGAAGCCCTCCTTGAGAACGGCGAGAAATGCCATGGCGGCCATGGCGAACGCGCCACCGCGGTTGACCGCCCGACGGGCTTCGCGCTCGAGTTCGCCCTTGAGGTGCGCGGCGTTGCGGTTCATCCAGATGATCATCGACGTCACGAACGCCACCGCGACGGCGTTGATGACGGTCTCCATCATCTCTTGGCGCGCCTGCGGCAGGCCGGCGGCGAGCAGGTCGAGCCCGACGCCAACACCGATGCTGAGCAGCACGGCCAGTGCGACACCGACCCACATCGGGCGGACCGTCGAGCCGTTTCGTTTCAGGAAGGCGGCGACGATGCTCACGATGAGCGACGCCTCCAGGCCTTCGCGGAGCCCGATGAGGAACGTGCCGACAAAGATCCCGAATACGCCCTGCATACGCCCGATTTCTGTCCCGCCGGTCGGAACTTTCGGCTCAGCGTACCGGCTGCCGTGTCAGCAGACCGGGGCCGTCACGAAGTCGATGAGTTCTTCGACCCGACCGATCAGCGCCGGCTCGAGGTCGTTCCAGTCGCGCACCCGCGACCGGATATGCCGCCAGGCCCGCGCGATGTCCGCCTGATCGTTGTGGGGCAAACCGAGCGCCTCGCACACGCCGTGCTTCCACTCCACCTGCCGGGGCACCCTCGGCCACGCGTCCAGCCCGAGCCGCTGTGGTTTCACCGCCTGCCAGATGTCGACGTAGGGATGACCCACCACCAGGGTGTCGGTGCCGCCGGGGCCGCGCCGCACCGCCTCGGCGATCCGCGCCTCCTTGGAACCCGCCACGAGGTGGTCGACGAGCACCCCCAGCCGGCGGCCCGGACCTGGCGCGAACTCGGCCACGATGTCCACCAGGTCGTCAACGCCGCCGAGGTGCTCGACGACGACCCCTTCGATGCGCAAGTCCTCCCCCCACACCTGCGCGATGAGCTCGGCATCATGGCGGCCCTCGACGTAGATGCGGCCGGCCCGGGCGACGCGGGCGCGAACACCGGACACGGCGACCGAACCCGATGCGGTCCTGCCCGAAGTGGCCGGCGCCGGCTGGCGCGGCGCGGTGAGGATGACCGGACGCCCCTCGAGCAAATAGCCAGGGCCCAAAGGGAATCCACGCACGTGACCGCGTCGGTCTTCCAGTGCGACCCGACCGTATTCGACGCGCACCACCGCGCCTACGTATCCCGTCTCGACGTCCTCGACCACCAGGCCCACTTCGGCCGGCTGCTCGGTCGAGCGGGGCTTGCGCCTCCCCGCGGCCAGGACGTCGGGTCCATAGCGATCTACCACCCGGCCATCCTAGAAAGCCTTGCGGCCAAACAGTGTTGCGGCACGCCACGTCGCGCGAATCGTCAGCGAAGTCACCCCCGGCGACCCGGCATGGCCGACGAGAAAAAATGTGCTTTAACTGTGTGGCGTTACTCAGCTGATGGGATCGCCGATGGTACGTTGCTAGCTACGGCAAGCACTGCGCTCACGCACAACTTGCGGCGGTTAGCGAGGTGGACATATGGACCTGTCGCACTGGGTAACGAGCATCGTGGCATTCGTGCGGGCCGGCTATCCCGCCGGCATGCCGGCGACCGGCTACGTGTCGGCGGCCGCGTTGACGCGCAGACAGCTCTGCGACGACGACATCACTGCCATCGCAAGGGATCTCATCGCGCGTCGGCTCTGGCCGCTCGGTTCCATCGACGTCGGTGTGGCCATCACCCGAGTCACCAACCAGCTGCCCTCGCCCCACGACGTCGCGCGCGTCCAGCGTCGCGTTCGCGCGCTGCGCTGCGCGCGCGGCTAGGCAGCGCCGAATCGGTCACCGCCGAACGCCACGCTCATTTCCGTCGCGGCGGCATGATCAACCGATTCGGCGGCCATCCACACCAAAGAAGTGCAGGTGCCCGGGTTCCGGGTGCAGACGCACCCTGCCGCCCTTCTGCGGCGGGTCACGCCCGTCGGCCCGCGCGACGATAGGCGCATCGATCACCTTGCCGGAGCCGGTGATCCGCCCGTACAAATAGGCGTCCGCCCCCAGCTCCTCCACCACGTCGACCTCCATCTCGACACCGAGGCCACCCAGCGCGAAATGTTCGGGACGGACCCCGACCACCACCTCGCCCGCGCTCCCGGCGACCTCCCGGGGTAATGCTATGGGCCAATCACCCAGCGACACAGCGCCATCCACCACCGGGAGGGTGAACAAATTCATCGCCGGTGAGCCGATGAAGCCGGCCACGAAGAGGTTGCCCGGGTTTCGGTAGAGCTCGCGCGGCGGCGCGAACTGCTGCAGCACGCCGTCGCGCAGGACGGCCACGCGGTCACCCATGGTCATGGCCTCGACCTGGTCATGGGTGACGTAGACGGTGGTGGTGCCCAGCCGCCGTTGCAGAGCGGCGATCTGGTTGCGCGTCTGCACCCGAAGTTTCGCGTCGAGGTTGGACAGGGGTTCGTCCATCAGGAACACGTGCGGCCGGCGCACGATCGCGCGGCCCATCGCCACGCGCTGACGTTGCCCGCCGGACAAGTCTTTCGGCTTGCGATCGAGATACGGTTGCAGGTCGAGCAGTTTCGCCGCATCCAGCACCCGCTCCCGAATTTGGTCCTTCGGCGTCTTGGCGATCTTCATGGCAAAGCCCATGTTCTGGGCCACGGTCATGTGCGGGTAGAGGGCATAGTTCTGAAAGACCATCGCGACGTCACGGTCCTTGGGGTCGACGTTGGTGACGTCTCGCTCGCCGATCCGGATGCGCCCGTAGTCCACGACCTCCAGCCCGGCCACCATCCGCAGTGACGTGGTCTTGCCGCACCCCGACGGCCCCACCAGGACAACGAATTCGCCGTCGTCGACGACCAGATCCAGGCTGTCCAGTGCCGGACGGTCCGCCCCCGGGTAGCGCCGGGTCGCTTGCTCGAATGTCAGCGAGGCCATGGCTAGCCGCCCATCCCGGTGACCGCGATCCCACGGACGAACGAGCGTTGCGCGATCGCGTAGATGACGACCAGGGGCAGCATGATAACCATCGAGGTTGCCATCAGAACCGGCCAGCGGGCAACGTATTCGCCCCTCATCCGCACCAGGCCCAGGGTCAGGGTGGCCAGGCTGTTGCGCTGAATCATCAACAGCGGCCACAGGAAATCGTTCCACACGTTGACCCAGGTGAGCACCGCGAGCACCATCACCGCCGGTCGTGCATGGGGCAGCAGAATGCGCCAATACACCTGCCACGGCGAACAACCGTCGAGGATCGCGGCCTCCTCCAGATCGGTGGGCAGGGTGCGGAAGAACTGCCGCATCAGGTAGGTGCCGAATGCGCTGCCGAAGAATCCGGGCACGATCATCGCCCATGGCGTGTCGACCCAGCCCAGGGTCCGCATCACCAGGAATTGCGGGATCACGGTCACCGTCAGGGGCACCATCAACGTGCCGAGGTAGACGACGAACAGCGCATCGCGGCCGCGGAAATCCAGTCGCGCGAAGGCATATCCGGCCAGTGAGCAGAAGAAGACATGCCCGGCGGTGACGCACCCCGCGTACACGACGGTGTTGAGAAACATCCGGCCGAACGGCATCAGCGCGAACACCTCGGCGTAGTTGGACCATCGCGGGTGCGCCGGCAGTAGGGTGGGCTCGCTGACCTCGCCTTCCGTCTTCAGCGAACCCGACACCGCCCATGCGATCGGGAACAGCGCACACCACGCGACGGCGAGCAATCCGCCGTAGACCATGGCGGCGCGCACCACGGTGCGCCCGATGACACCCTCACTTGAGCCCACGCGAAGTCTCCAAGGATCGTCGATGGCTGATCCGCAACTGCACCACGGTCAGCACCAGCAGGACCGCGAACATCACCCACGCCAACGCGGAGGCGTATCCGAACTCCAGGAACGAGAACGCATGCTGGAACAGCATGATGCCCAACACGTAGGTCGCCGATTCCGGACCGCCGCTGGGGCCGTTGAGGACATAGACCATGTCAAACGCCTGGAAGGCGTGGATGACCGAGATGATCACCACGAACGAGATGGATCCCCGGATCAACGGAACGGTGATGGAGACGAATTGTCTTATCTCGCTTGCACCGTCGATCTTGGCGGCCTCGTAGACCGTTCCCGGGACACCCTGCATCGCGGCCAGCAGAACCACGGTGGCGAAGGGCACGCCGCGCCAGACGCTGACGATACACAGTGAGGCCATGGCCCAATGGGGATCCACCAACCACGGGACCGGGCCGAGCCCGACCCACCCGAGCATGATGTTGAGCAGGCCGTTGTCGGTGTTGAAGACGAACTGCCACACCACCGCCATCACGACCGATGAGATGGCCAGCGGCAGAAAGACAATCGTTCTGAAGAAGCCGATGCCCCTGACCTTCTGGTTCAGCATCCCGGCGACGGCCAGGCTGACCAGGACCGTGGGGACGACCGTTCCGAGGGTGAAGATCACCGTGTTGCGGATCGCGATCAGGAAGAGCGGATCGGAGGTGAACAGCTCTCCGAAGTTCCTCAGCCCCACGAATTTCGGCGGGGTGAACACATCCCACCGCTGCACGCTCATGTACAGCGAGAAGCCGAGCGGAAATAGCATGAACACGGCGACCGCCGCCATGTTGGGTGCGACGAACAACCGACCCGCCCACGCGTGTCGTCGCCACGGGCTGGGATCCTTCGTGGCCCGCCCCGCCGGGACGGCCGGGCCAGGCGCGCTGATCGACGTCATGGGCTGCGCAGCACCTGGTCGACGGAGCGGGACAACCCGCTCAACGATGTCGCAGGCAGTCGGCCCCGCAGGACCGGGCCAAAGTTACGCTCCATCAAGGCATTGACCTTCTCCCACGCCGGCGTGATCGGCAAGCCTTGTGAAAAGGCCGGCCCTTCGGTGAGCACACTCAGATTCTCGAGCCGTCGATGGGCCGTGGCGAATCCGTCCGACCGCAGCGCGGAGCGCAGCACCGGGACGAACAGACAGGATTCACCGATCAACGCCTGCCCGACGGGGCCGGTCGCGAATTTGACGAACTCCCACGCCTGCTCCTTGCGGGGGCTGCTCGCCGAGATGGCCAGTCCGGTGGCGCCGATATCCGAGCACGCCGCGTGTCCCTTTCCCAGCGCCGGGCCCACCGGCAACGGCGCCACATCGAAATCCAGATCCTCGGCGCGGATGTAGGTCTGGTAGCGCCAATGCCCGCCGAGTGCCGTCGCGGCCCGTCCCACCGCGAAGAGATTGGGTGTCGACATCGACTGCGTCTCCGACGCGTTGGGCGCAACCCGGTAGGTGTTGGACAGATCGGCGTAGAACTGCACCGCTTCCTGGAAGGCCGGCTTGTCGAAGTTGAAGTGGACCGGATTGCGCCGCGGGTCCGACCAGGCGATGCCGTTGTTCATCGCGAACAGGCCTGCCGAGTAGTAGGAACCCCAGGTATTGACAAAGCCGTATTGGGCGGCCCGTCCGGATGCGTCCCGCTTGGTCAAAGCCTTTGCCGTATCCAAGAATTCGGCGAAGTCCCAGGGCCGTTCCCATGTGGCGGGCGGTGCGGGCACCCCCGCTTCCGCGAAGAGCCGTTTGTTGTAGAACATGTAGTTGCCCGACCATTGTTCGGGCAGCGCGTACTGCTTCTGGTTGTAGGTGAAGGTTTCGTACAGCGCCGGCACGCTGTCGGCTTTGAGCTGGTCGGCAAACGCCTTGTCGCGGGCCAACAGCGTGTTCATGTCCAGCAATACACCACGGTCGGCGAGTTCGGCGTAGGTCAGTTCCCAGGCCATCAGCACGTCGGGGCATTTGCCGCCGACACAAAACGTCGAAAGCTGTTGCATGACACCCGGACCGGACAGCACCGGCCGGACCTTGATATCGGGATGCCGGCGCACGAACTCGTCGACGATACGCATCCTGGCGTCACGCTCGTCCGGGTTGGCCGCGAAAAAGAACGTGAGGGCGTCGTCGTCGCGCGCGCACCCGGCCGACCACGGCGCCAGCGCGGCCGCGGACAGCGCGCCGGCGCCCCGCAGCAGGTTGCGCCGTCCGAACGGCTTATCGAGCATGACTCTCCCGGCCTTGCCCCGTGACCGGCTCTCCGGCCGACCGTGTCTGACGTCCTTGGTACCCGATGAACGTGTGATGTTCCTGAATCGGCCACCGGGGCAGCGCGAGCCCGGCCCGGTGGACTCGCCCGGCATCGCCGGTGATGTCGATCGTGTGGATGCGACCGTCGGCCCCGATGCCGATCACCAGCAGAACTTCGGCGCGCCCGTGGGGAGCGAGCACGATGCCCGGCGCCCCGTCGATGAGCATGACCGCGCCGGCGCGCGCCCGTTGCGCGAACCGGCGAGTCTCCTCGGCGACCTCGCGGGCGCCGCGCATCATGGTGGGTACGTCGGCCGGGACCAGGGCCGGATCGACCCTGCGCACCACCTCGGGAGCCAGCAGTTCGAGCAGCCCGACGATGTCACCGCCGCGCGAGGCCGTCAGAAACGCCTCCACCACCTTCAGGTGCTCGCGCGTGCGGCGCGGCGGGGCGGCCGGGCCCGCGCTCAGCCGCGCCCGCGCCCTGCTGGCCAGCTTCTTGGTCGCGTCCGGTGACCGCCGCATCACGTGGCCGATCTGCTCGAACGGCATGGCGAACACGTCGTGTAAGACGAACGCGACGCGCTGCGCCGGAGAGAGCCGGTCGAGCACCACCAGCAGCGCGCTGCTCACCGATTCCGCCAGCAGCGCGTCCTCGTCGGCCGGCGGCGACGCCGCCTGCGCCAACCGGTCCAGTTCGCCGACCCCGGCCAGCGGTTGTTCGGCGCGGCGCTTGCGCGCCCGAAGCTGGTCGAACGCCTCGCGCGCGGTGATCGTGGTGAACCAGCCGGACAGGTTGTCGACGACGCCGAAGTCCGCATTACTGGCCTTGAGCCACGCCGACTGGACGGCGTCCTCGGCGTCGGCCACCGTGCCCAGCAGCTGGAACGCGACCGCCCTCAGGTGTTGCCGGTCGGCGTCGAAACGCGCCGCCAGATCCGTCACATCGTCTGCCGCGTTCATGGGTCACCTTTCCCGCCCGGGGGTCGTCAAGAAAATGACCGCGTCCAACGGACTTCCGATGACAAAGGAGACAAACACCATGACCTCACCGATTGTGCGCCGCGGCGTGCGGCGCGCGCACTCGACTCGCCGCAGCGGAAATCGCTGCGCGGCAAGGGGTTGATCCAGATGAACACCGCACTTGTCGTGGTCACGCTGACCACCGCCGCCGTCACCGGCGCGATCGCCATTGCGGACTTCGTCCCGGCGCGCTTCGTTTTGGCGAACTCTGCCCAGGTCGGGGTGCCGCGATCCTGGTTACCGGCACTGGGCGCGGTGAAGCTGGCCGGCGCCGCCGGGATCGTTCTCGGCCTGTTGGGCCGGCCGGAACTGGGCATCGCGGCCGCCGTCGGGCTCGTCTTGTTCTTCGTCGGTGCGGTGATGACGCACCTCAGGGCGCACGTCCTCTACAACATCGCGTTTCCCGGCGCTTACCTGTGCCTGTCCGGGGCGTCGCTGGCGCTGATGGTGGCCCGGTGAGACGGGCGCGAGAGCGACCGATCAGCCGGGGAAGTATGTGACCCGGGTGATCGCGTCGCCGCGCCGCGCCACCTCGGCGAACACGATGGCGCGCCCGTGACCCGAGTTGAGCGACAGCGCGACGGTGGGTCCCGCGCCGATCGTCTTGGTGATGGCGGCCCCGTCCAGCTGCTCGACGAACTCGGTCAGGTCGAGCGGGTCCCGGTCACCCAGCGTCATTGCCGCACCTGCTGACAGCAGTCGCGCCGCACCGGACTCGTCTTTGCGCGCGACGGCATCGAGGAACGCCGTCACCAGCCGCTGGTGGCGCGCCCCCACCCGCCGGAATCCGGTCATGAAGCCCGCGGCCCCTCGCCAGCCTTGATTGCGCAACAGCCCCTTGGACAGGTTCAACGCGGGCCGCACCGCCCCCGGGCCGGCGCGCAGGAACTGCAAGATCATGGCGGGAAGCTCCCAGTAGGCCTGGAGCTCACCAATCTTCCACTCGCCGTGGGCTTCTCGAAGGTCGTAGCGCAGGAAGGCGGGAATGTACATCGTCACGGCCGGGCCCATCGCCACCTCGAGCTCGAGATCGCGCAGCACCGCCGTGCCGATGACGATGTCGAGATCGCGATGGAACTTGATGTCACGCGGACCGATGAATGTGTCGTAGAAGCGGCCGATCTGCTCGCGCCCCACGTGCGGTCGCGAGCCCACCGGGTCCTCGACCCGGCCGTCACCGGTGAACAGCCCAACCCACCCGGCGCGGTCGTGCGCGGCGGCCGCCTGCGGCGAGCGCTCCACGGCGGCGAGCAGATGTTCGCGATCCAACGGCACCACCATCAGGCTCCCCCGACCAACTCGATGCCGGCGGAACGCATCTCCGCCAGCGCGCCGACGGCCGAGTCCTCGGCGGCCGCGGCGGTCAGGTCCACCAGCACCCGCGTCGCCAGGCCTGCCGCCACGGCGTCCTCGGCGGTCCGGCGCACGCAGAAGTCGGTCGCGATGCCCACCACGTCGACCTCGTCGACCCCGCGTTGCCGCAACCAGCCAAGTAGCGTCGTCCCGCCCTCGTCGACGCCCTCGAAGCCGCTGTATGCCGCGGCGTAGGCGCCCTTACGAAAGACCGCATCGATGCGCCGGGTGTCAAGGTCGGGGCGAAGATTCGCACCCGCGCTTCCGGCGACGCAGTGCACCGGCCACGAGGTCGAATAGTCCGGCCGGTCGGAGAAATGATCACCGGGATCGATGTGGAAGTCCTGGGTCGCCACGATGTAGCGGTAGCCCGGGTCACCGGACAGATAGGCGTTGACCGCGGCCGCCACCGCGGCGCCGCGGGCCGTCGGCACGGAGCCGCCCGCACAGAAATCGTTTTGCACGTCGACGATGATCAACGCTCGCACCCGCTCCACCCTATCGGCGCGCGCCCTGATGTCTATGCGGGTCGAGCTGGTCATATCGGCGCCGGGTTTGCTCGACAGGCAGCCGGGTAATACACGGGCCATGGTGCTCAGGAGAATCGCGCGACCCCTGCTGTCAGTGGCATTCATCGGACAGGGAGTCAATTCACTGCTCAACCCCAAGTCCGCGGCGCAGGCCGCCGCACCGGCCGTGGACGGGCTTCAGGCGCTGCCGGATTCGGTGAGCGGCAGCATTCCCAGCGACCCCGAGACGGTCGCGCAGATCACCGCGGCCGTGCAGATCGGTGGGGGCCTGCTGCTTGCCACCGGCAAACTCCCCCGGATCGCGTCGGCGGCCCTGGCGGTGACGGTGTTGCCGGCAAACCTCGGGGCACATTCCTTCTGGAACGAGAATGACCCGGCGGCCAAAGCGCAGAAACGCCAGCAGTTCCTCACCGACCTCAGCCTGCTGGGCGGGCTGCTGATCGCGTCGGCCGACACCGCCGGCAAGCCCTCACTCGGGTGGCGTGGCCGCCGCGCGGCGGAACGGCTCTCGGATCGGGTGTCGTCGGCGTGGCCCGGTTCCGACGACTCGGCCTTCGATGCCGACCTCTCCGAGCTGGGTGACCGGATCGCCCACGGCTTGCAGGTCGGCGCCGAGCGGGGCCGCGAGCTCGCCGGCATCGCGGCCGACCGCGGCGCACCCTATGCCGAAGCCGCCCTCGAACGCGGCCGCGAACTCGCCAGCACCGCGGCCGAGCGGAGCAAGCCGCTGGCGAAGAAGGCCCGCAAGCGCGGGGAGGAATGGGCCGACGAGGCCGCCGACCGCGCCGCCTATCTGGCCGATAAAGCGCGCAAGCGCAGCGAAGAGCTTGCCGACGAGGCTGCCGACCGCGCCGCGCCGCTGGCCAAGAAGGCACGCAAACGCAGCGAGAAGCTGGCCAAGAAGGCACGCAAGCGCAGCGAGAAGCTGGCCGATACGGCGCGGGCGCGCGGCGAGGAGTTCGCCGAAACCGCACGTCAGCGGGGCAGCGACCTGGCCGACACCGCGCGCGAGCGGGTCGGCAGCCAGATCGATACAGGCCGCCGCAAGCTGCCCTGGAGCTAGACGCGCCGGCGACCCCCGCAAGGCCTCCCGCGCCCAGGCGGGCCACTCGCGTGCGCCGACCACCGGCCCGCCGCTGAGCCGTGCGACGATGCGCGGACCGCGCAACCGGCTGTTGTCGTAGACCGGGCGGTCGCGAGCTGATCGACATGGCGAACGCGTCCACACGGATGAGTTCTTCGCGTTCGACTTCGACATCACCCGCAGCTACGGGAACTTCGATCAATCTCGGGGATGATCCAGCGCGCCGACGGCGGCGTCGACGATCGCGCCGAGGTCTTGGTCGATATCGACCGTCACGCCGGCCTCGTCGGGGCCGAGCGGCTGCAGGGTGTCCAGTTGCGAGCGCAGCAGCACGGCAGGCATGAAGTGGTCGGTGCGGGTGGCCAGCCGGCTGCCGATGAGGTCCGCGGACCCATGCAGGTGCACGAACCGCACGCCCGGGCAGCGCGCGCGCAACTGATCCCGGTATTTCCTTTTCAGCGCCGAGCAACTCGCGACAGCGCCGTAGCGGTGGCCGGCCAGCCATTCGCCGACTCGGTCCAACCAGGGATAGCGGTCGTCGTCGCCGAGCGGTTCGCCTGCCGCCATCTTGGCGATGTTGGCGGCCGGGTGCAGGGTGTCGGCGTCGACGAACGGGACCCGCAGGCGTTGCGCGAGCGCCGCCCCCACCGTCGACTTGCCCGATCCGGAAACGCCCATCACGACGACGGGTCCCGATCCGCCCATTAGGTTTGTTCGCCGGTTTGTTCGCCGAGGTTGCGGTTCCATTCCAGCCAACCAACCCCGCTCCGCCCGTCGGCCGTGCCGATCGTGGCCCAGACCCGGGGGAACTGACTGACCCGCCCGTCCGCCGCGACGAGCCGGACCGGGGCCTGACCACGCACGTGCACGTCCGCGGTGATCCCCGCCGGCTCCAGCGCCAACGTCGCGTCGAGCGGTAACCCGTTGTCGGCGAAGGACTCCCGTGAGTCGACGGCCTGCAACTCGGTGACGTTGCCGTCGGCGCCCTGTGCGTAGCCGATGCTGAACGCGGGCGCCCCCGGAATCCGGATGTTCACCCCGTGCAGGTGAGTGCCGTCGTCCAGGTGCAGCGCGCTCCATATCCAATCCATGCCCCACCAATCGCGCACGCCCCACGAGTGATCACGCTGGCCGGGAACCGATTCCAGAGCGTAGCTGCGGCCGTCGATCGTGACGCTGCCCGAGACGGTGCACGGGATTTCATACCGCGTCGCCACCCCGTACTTGTACGGCGTGCCGTCGGTCGCCCACACCAGGTTCATGGTCATCTGTGCCGGGACGCCGGGCTGCCCGCGCAACAACGCCGACGGGTCGTCGTAGGCCTGGGCCCGCGCCCGGATGTCGACGCGGTAGCTCTGCAGAGGCGCGTCGGCGCAATGGTCGAGTTCCACGTCACCGGTGCGCAGGGTCCACGGGTCCGACGGCAGCGGCACTTGCGCGTCGACGGCGAGGGTCGGCATATCGGGGCCGCACACCAGCACGTGCACCCAGGCAGCCTGCTCGTTGGCCACCCGGCCGAGCCGGAACCAGCCGCCCAATCCCTGTGCCGCGTCGGCGAAGTCGGCATACCAGCTCTCGCTCCAGAGCGGTTCGGCCGTGGGATCGTGGGCGAGTTCGTCTTCGGCCGCCGGCCGCAGCGGCTCGGCGGCCACCGCGTCGGGCAGCGTCGACAGCGCGTCGGTGTCGAGCACATGGTCGCAGTGCCGTTGCAGCATCGTCATGAACATCCGATCGCCGCGGTCGGTGCGCTCGACCAACATTGACGAGACGATCGCCATCATCACCCCGAAGAAGCTCTGCCGGCGCACGCCGTCCACGACGTCGTCGAGGCTCAGCGGCGCCTGGGGGCCCAGCGCCTCGTGGTAGGCGCGCAGCAGCGCGTCGTAGTGCCGCCCGCGGTCCTCGGTGGGCAAGGCGCAACCGAGGAAGTAGGCCAGATCGGTCAGGGCCGGACCCCAGGACACGGTCTGCCAATCGACCACCGTCAGTGGGCGATCCGCGCCTTCGATACCGAACAGCATGTTGTCCAACCGGTAGTCGCCGTGCACCAGCCCCTGCACGCGGCCCGGCCCGGACACGTCGCTTTCCGACGCGAGGTAGCCGTCGAACGCCGCCACCAAGCGTTCGCACACCACGCGATGCTCAGGCGCGATCTGGTCGCCGTAGCGGTCGACGAAACCGGCATACAGCGGGGTGATCATGGCCTGGTTCAGCGGAGCGTCACGATTGAGCCACGGCGCGTCGGCCAGCGCGGCGTCGCCGAGCAGCGGCCCGTGCAGGCGTGCCAGTTCGACCACCCCGAGGAGGGCCTGTTCGGCTGTGGCGCCGGCGATTTCATCGCCGACGACGGCCGGCCCCGCATCGCCGAGCAGCAGGTCGAACACGCCCGTCGCAGCGTCGACCGCCGCGTGGTAGCAGGGCGCGATGGGCCCGTCCAGGCGCGGCGCGATGTCACCGTAGAACCGCACCTCCCGCTCGTAGAGCCCCAGCGCCAGCCCCGTCTGCCGGCTGACCGGGTCGGTAGCCGCGACCTTCAGCACCACCGCCTCGGGCCCCCTCGCGGCGTCCTCGGCGTAATTGAGCCGAACGCGGTAGCACTCGCTCATCTGCCCGGTGCCGATGCGCTCCACCGCGAAGTCCGCGATGGGTCCGGTGCCGATGACCGCGGCCAGCCAGGAGGCGGTGAGATCAGCGGGTCGTTCGATGACTTGCTCGGTCTCGGCGTGCATGAGGGTTAGAGTGCCAGCTCAACGCGCCAGTGAGAAGCCGTCCCATGCCATTCGGCGATGCGGGTGCGGATCGAACTCGACCCGCGACTTGCGGTCGAAGACCATCACGGCGCGGTCGTCGGCGGTGTAGAGGGGCCAGTCCTCCCCCGGCACCCCGGCGCGGCTGAACGCCCGCCAGCGCCGCTGCACCTCGTTGCTCACCCGCAGCGCGGCCCGCTGGTCCGCCGCAGCGGTCAACAGCGCGCCGAATCGGGTGCGGTAGACGTCGAACACCGCGAGCAACTCGGTGGCGTGGGTGGCCCCGAAACCGGACCACCGCAGGGTGCGCGGCGCGTAGTCGTACCGGTAGAGATATGTCGGCGCGTACGCGGCGTGGGCCTCGGCGATCTGCCAGGCCGCCGATGCGAACGCGAAGTCACCGCCGAGCTGGATGCACGCCGACCGCCCGGGATAGTCGGGATATGCGGCGGTAATGCGTTCGCGAATAGCGGGTTCCGCGTCGGCGAGCAGCTCTTCGACCATCGTCTCGTTGGTCGGCAGCATCGCCAGGAACCGGGTGAACAACCGTCCCTCTTCGGCGTTAGTGCCCACGATGAGGGGGACTCGGTGGGCCTCGCCGCGCCGCATCGCCTCGACCGGATCGGCAGGCAATATGTCGTCGCCGAAGACGGGGCCGATCGGGAAGGCGCCCAGCCGGTTCTGCATGCCCTCGTCGATCAGTTGGTGCTGGGTCTTGACCAGTTGGGCCGCGGACGCCTGCATCAGTGCGCTGGCGGCGTCCTGCCTGCGCACGCCGAGCAGGTTGGCAAACCGGTTCGCGAACTCGGCCGCAACCTCCTTCGACCGCACCAGCCCCGCCGCCGGGCTTTCCGAGATCGCCCGGGCGAACAAGTCTTTGGCGGCGGGCACCGCGAGCAGCGAGGCGGTGATGCATGCGCCCGCGCTCTCGCCGAAGATGGTGACGTTGTCCGGGTCGCCGCCGAATCCCGCGATGTTGTCGCGCACCCACTGCAGCGCCAGCACCAGGTCGCGCAGGTACAGGTTGCTGTCGATGGTGATCTCCGCGGTCGACAGCGACGACAAATCCACGCATCCCAGCGCCCCGAGCCGGTAGTTCACCGAGACGTAGACGCATCCCCGCCGTGCCAGGGGGGCACCGTCGTACAGCGGAGTCGCCGAGCTGCCCAGGAAATAACCGCCGCCGTGGATGAACACCATGACGGGCAGCGGCTCTTCGGCCGCGCCCTCGGGCGCCACGACGTTGAGGGTGAGGCAGTCCTCGCTCATCGGCTGGTAGCGGCCCCCCAAACCGGACATGCCGAGCAGGGTGTAGCGGCGCTGCTGGGGAGCGCAATTGCCGTAGCCATGGCAGTGCCGCACACCCGACCACGGCTGGGCCGGTTGCGGCGCCCGGAAGCGCAGGGCACCCACCGGTGGACGGGCATACGGGATCGACCGCCACCGAGTGACGCCGTCGCGGGTGAAGCCCTCGACGGTGCCGGTGGCCGTGCGTGCGCGGATAGTGCGGTCATGCATAACCCGACGGTAACCGACATGATGGCGGTAACGCGCGCGCAGCGCCTTAATTGCCGGCGCGGCGGTTAGCCTGACTGGATGCGTTTAGCTGCGGTGGTCGCCGCATCATTAGTGATCGCCGGGTGCTCACACGCCACGGGCGGCCATTCGGAGCCCACCGGAGGCACCACCCCGCCGCCCGCCGGCGCCCCGGGTAGCAAGGCGCCGGGATCGGCCGCCGCACCGGCCGCGGGTGCGGCGATCTCCGACGTCATCGCGTGGATCGAGGCAGCTCATCCCGCCGATCCGGGCCGCTTCCACACCGCCACCCGCGACGGGGCGACCACGCCACTGGGCGACGACATCGCGCTGACGGCGGCGACGGGCAAGGTCTCCTGCATGACGGATGCCAAACACACCGGTGGCGCGCTGACCTGCCTGGTGACGCTGACCAACCCACCGCCGGCGCCGGCGACGGCCTACGGCACCTGGCAGGGCGGCTGGATCAGCTTCGACGGGGTGAACCTGCAGGTGGGGTCCGCCCGGGCCGATCCAGGCCCGTTCGTCAACGGCAATGGGCCGGAGCTGGCGAACGGGGAGTCGCTGTCGTTGGGTGAGTACCGGTGCCGCGCCGACCCATCCGGCCTGTACTGCGTGAACTATGCGCACCAGTCGGCGGCCGGATTCACCCCCGCCGGCATCGAGCCGTTCGGATGCCTGAAGCCGGCGCCGCCGCCGGATGGCGTCGGCACGGCCTTCAGCTGCGCAGGTCCGCCGTGATCGTCGCGAAAAGCTCGGTCATCTCGTCGCCGGGGCCGCCCGGCACCGTGTAGCCGGCTTCGTCGCGAATCTCGTCCAGGTGATCGCGCACCCCTTCGACCGTCAGCTCCGGACTGTAAAAGCCTTTCGTCCGTCCGATGAAGAAGCGCGAAACATGGCCTGCCCCAACGGTATAGATCTCCCCCGACACCGGACAGTCGCGGTGCGTCAGGAAGGCCGCCACGGGGGCCACCGACGCCGGGTCGAGCCTCTGAAGGTATTGCCCCACCAGGTCGTCCAGCACCGCCCGGGCGGCGGGACCATCCGGCTGCGCGGCGGTGTCGACCGAGTGCGCCAGCATCCGCGTGTAGGCGATCGGGGCGATGGCGTTGACCTTGATGTCGCGGCCCGCGGTCTCCGCGGCCAAAACACGGGTCAGCCCGATCAGCCCGGTCTTGGCCGAACCGTAGTTGCTCATGCCCGGGGCCCCCAGGATCCCGGCCGCCGAACAGGTGTTGAGGATGCGGCCATATCCCCGCTCGCACATCACTTTCCAGGCCGGCCTGGTGGCGTGGAAGGCGCCCCTGAGATGCACGTCCAGCAGGGGCTCGAACCGGTCGGCGGTCATGTCCTCGAACGGCGCATCGCGCACGATGCCGGCGTTGTTGATCACGATGTCGACGCGGCCCCAGGCGGTCAGTGCGGTGTCGACCACCGCCTGCCCGCCTTCGGGAGTGACGACGCTGTGGGTGTCGGCGACGGCCGCACCGCCCGATCCGCGGATCTCCTCGACGACGGCGGCCGCCGCCGCGGCGTCGGATCCGTCCCCGGTCACCGAGCCGCCGATGTCGTTGACGACGACGCGCGCGCCGCGTGAGGCGAGCAGCAACGCGTAGTGCCGCCCCAAGCCGCCGCCCGCTCCGGTGATGACGGCGACCTGGTCATCGAACCTCAGCTCGGTCGTCACCAGCTCACCGGAAGTTCTTTCATGCCATAGATATTGGCGTCTTTGAACCTCAGCTGCCCGGGCGGCACCGCCAGCCTGAGCCCGGGGAGGCGCCGTGCCAAGGTGGCGAATGCGACCTGCATCTCGACCCGGGCCAGGTTCGCCCCGATGCACTGGTGCACTCCGTAGCCGAAGCCCAAGTGGCCGCGGGTGTTTCGGTCGGCATCGAAGCGGTCGGGATTGTCGACGAAGTCGGCGTCCCAGTTCCCGGCGAGCAGGCTCATCATGACGTACTCCCCCGCGCGGATCAGCTGGCCACCGATTGTCAGATCTTCGGTCGCGATGCGATCGACCTGACTGTGCACGATGGTGAGGTAGCGCATCAGCTCTTCGACGATGTTCGCGACGACGGCGGGGTCGTCGGTTCGTCCGAGTCGCTCGAACACGTCGGGATGTTCCAGCAGCGCAACCGTTCCCAGCGAGATCATGTTGGCCGTGGTCTCGTGCCCGGCCTGCATCATGATCACGCCGTTCATGGCCGTGGTGGCATGGGTGAGTTGGCCCGTGGCCACGTATTCGGTGACCAGGCGGCTGATCAGGTCGTCGCCGGGTTCGCGCGCCTTGCGTTCCACCAGCTCCTCGATGTAGGCGTACATCGCCCCGAACGCCTGCCCCTTTTCCTCGTCGCTGGATTTCTGGTCGAGCCCCTTGCTGGTGTTGCGCTGGAAGAGTGGCAGGTCTTCGGGCGGCACGCCCAGCAGCAGGGCGATCACCATCGACGGCACCGGCAGGGCGAATTCGCGCACCAGGTCGGCCGGCGCGCCGTGCTCGATCATCTGGGCGAGATAGTGGTCGACCATGTCCTGGATCTGCGGCCGCATCGACTCGCAGCGCCTGAAGGTGAAGTTGCTGGTCATCATGCGCCGCAATCGGTGATGTTCGGGATCATCGGTCCGCGCGAACATCACCGGGACCTTGTCGTCGTCGTCCTTCGGCATGATCGAGTCCGGAATGGTCTTCGCGGACAGGCGAGGATCGACCAGCGCCGCCCTGATGTCCCGGTAGCGGCTGACCACCCAGACCTGGTTGCCCTGGAACGTCGCCTTGCGGAGCCCGGGCTGATCGCGCCAGTCCTCGAACTCGGGCGGGGGCACGAGTGGGCAGCGGGCGGGTCGCGGCACGGGCAATACCGGAAGGTCGGCATCCGGGCACGAGTCAGAGGTTCCGAAAGATGTGGAAGCTGTTGCCATAAACCGAGTTTCCCACTAACTGTCATATGCCTGCCAGTTACAGAGCGTAAAGCGGCCGGCGTCGGCAGTCAACGGTCAGTTACGCTGTCACGATGACCGCGGTGGAGGACCGGCCGTTGCGGGCCGACGCCGCGCGCAACGTCGAGCGCATCCTGCGCGCGGCGCGCGAGGTCTACAGCGAGCTGGGGCCCGACGCCCCGCTCGAGGCCGTCGCGCGCCGGGCGGGCGTCGGCGAGCGGACCCTCTACCGCAGGTTTCCGGCGAAAGGCGACCTGGTGCGCGCCGCCCTGGATCAGAGCATCGCCGAGGACCTCACCCCGGTGATCGACAGCGCCCGCCGCGCCAAGGATCCGCTGCGCGGTCTGACCCGGCTCATCGAAGCGGCGATAGGGCTGGGTGCGCGGGAGCACAGCCTGCTTGCCGCCGCGCGCCGGGCCGGGTCGCTGACGTCCGACATCTCGGCGTCGCTCAACGCCGCGCTGGGCGAGCTCGTCCGCGCGGGCCAGCGGGCCGGCCGCGTCCGCGCCGACCTGGTCGCCGACGACCTGCCGCGCCTGATCGCGATGCTCTTCGGTGTGCTGTCCACCATGGATGCCGGCAGCGACGGCTGGCGGCGCTACGTCGCCCTGATCGTCGACGCGATCTCGGTCGGGGACCGCCGGCCGCTGCCTCCGGCCGCCGCCCTGCGCTATGAGGTGCCGGACAGCTGGCCCCTGTGACAGGCCGCCACTCAGCCGGCCGGTAACCCCGCTTTGACGGCGGCGTGCTGCTTACGGGCGAGATCGAGCATGACGTCGGCCGGCGTGGGATTGCCTATGACACAGTCGGATTCCAGGTCGACCATGGCCCTGCCCTCGACGAACACCGCCTCGGAGATCTCCATCGGATTGGCCGGGTCGGTCCCCTGGCCGATCACCAGGAAGCCGTCGGCCCCGACGTCGATGGGCTGCTGCGGCCCGTTGACCTTCTTGCCGACGGCGTCGCGCATGTTGGCCGCGGTCCGGGTGGCCGTGGCCGCGTCGGGAAACACCGCGATCGTGTCGATGATGGTGCGCTTGCCGTCGGGGTTCTTGAACACCTGTCCCACGCCGGTGATGCCGCTGGGATTCTGGGTCGGTGGCCCGTCCGCGGTGGCATTGGGGCCGACGTCGCCGGGCTTGATCAAGAGATTGCTGTAGCCCGCCGGCGTCGCGCTGGTTTGCGGGCCCGACGCGGTCGCCGACGACGGGGCCGGGCCCGAGGGTGCGGTGGAGTTCTCTCCCCGGCCACAGCCCGCCACGGTCGTGGCGATCAACACCGCGGCAGCCGTCACACCGAGCGCGGACGTCCGCACCGTATTCATCGAGAATCTCCTGGAGTCAGCCGAACGAAGGTTCATCCCGGACCAGCCTATGGGCTTGATGCGATCTCGGTAAGGGTCGCTAGCGCTCTTTCCACATCACGCCGCGCATGGTCGCCGAGAGCGCAATGTCCTCGACACCGATGAGCCCCCGGGGCGCGCGGCACACCCAGTCGATCGCGTTGACGACACGGCCGGCCGTCGAAATACAGCCCGCATCAGTCGAATCGAACACGGGGTGGGAGACGTGGGTATTGATTTCCACCCCCGGTTCACCCTGCACGACGACGCGGTGCACCCCGATATGGCCCGCGGGTGGGAATTCCCAGTCCGGCGCCGCAGCCTGCGTGAGCCTGGTGACGTGCTCGAGGGTGATCACCGGTTGCCCGTCGCGGACACCCTCGGTGGCGAACCGGACCGCGGCCATCCGCCCCGGCTCCACCGTCATCATGGTGCAGTCGATGCGCTCCGGCGTGAACCAGCGTTCGATGCGCTGGCGCACGTCGTCGAGTTCGATGCCCAGATTGTCCGCCAGGCTGCGGACCTGACCGCCCCACATCGCCACGATGACGCCGGGAAGGAACATCATCGGCGAGTCGTCGTCCGGTGCGGTCCCGAACCCCATTGCGGCACCGGTGAACTCGGCGTCATCGTAGTTCCCGTAGTCGAAGATCTCCTGCACGGTGATCGACGAGACGCGGGTGGTCAGGCTGACCGCCGCGTGCACCAGCGTATCGCCGGAGAACCCCGGGTCGATGCCGTTGACGTAGAGCGAGGCGTTGCCCGCCTCGCACGCACGCTGTAGAGGCTCCCGCAGCCAGGCGTCCGCATGGCGGGGCGTGACCAGCCAGACCATCGACGTGCCGACCACGTTGGTGCCCGCGGAGAGAAACCGCGACATCTGCTCGATAGCTTCCATCGGCCGCGTCTCACCCTGCGATGTGTAGACGACGCAGTCGGCCCCGAGGGCCACCAGAGCGTCGATGTCGTCGGTGGCGACGATGCCCGTCGGATCGTCCAGCCCGCACAGCTGGGCCGCGTCGCGACCGACCTTGTCGCCGGCGGAGGCGTGCACGCCGACCAGTTCGAGATCCGGTCTTCCGATGATCGCGCGCAACGCATGGCGGCCGACATTGCCGGTGGAGAATTGGATGACTCTGCGCACGGCTAACCCGTCCTTCCGGCGGTGGGTGACGACCCATCATGACGCGTTCGGGCGCGGCGCAGGGTCAGTAATCCGGTATCGGCAGCGGCGAGTCGTTCGAGTCGATGCCACCGTCGACATGGAAGATCGCGTTGGTCGCATAGCAATCGCGTGTGCTGAGATACACCGCGAGCCGGCCAAGGTCCTCGACGTCGCCCAGCCGGTGCAGGGGCGTGGCCTCCTGCATCTTTTCCAGCGACCCCGCATCAAATCCAGGCTGCCCTTGAGCCCGTCGGTGGCGAGTGATCCCAGGGCGATGGCGTTGACGCGGATCTTGGGCGCGAGTTCCTGCGCCATGGCGCGGGTGAGCGACTCCAGGCCGCCCTTGGCCACGCAGTACGCCGTCAACGCCCGGATGCCGAACCTGGCCGAACCGGACGAGATGTTGATGATGGAGCCGTGTCCCGCGCTGAGCATGTGCGGGGCCGAGAGTTGGCTCATGATGAAAGCCGACGTCACGCACCAGTCGAAGGTGTGCCGGAAATCCTCGTCGGTGACGTCCAAGAACCGCCGCCTCGATATTCTCAATCGTGCCAACAATATCCGCCTCGGTGCGCGCCGTACCGACCACCGTGGCGCCCGCTTCCGCCAGCACGACCGCCTGGTCTACGACACGATGTTCGCCGACGTCGACGAACCGGTTCGCATCCGGCACCACGGCTCGGCATGAGTGGGCCCACCAGTCTCATTCTCGAGTTCGATACTGCGGCGGTCGCACAGCCCTAAGCGCTGCGACCGTCGGCCGGAGACGACGGCCGGTCCCCGGAAGCCAGTTCCAGCACCTGAATCTCGCCGCTCGTGCCGTCGACCTCGACGAGGGCGCCAGGCGGCAACACCCGCGTGGCGCCCTGCACGTCCACCACACAGGGGAAGCCGAATTCACGGGCCACCACCGCGGCGTGCGACATCGGGCCGCCGAGTTCGGTCACGACGGCGGCGGCGTAACAGAACGCCGTGGTGTACCCGACGTCGGTGACCTCCGCGACGAGGATCTCGCCGGGTTGCAGGTCGTCGATGGTTTCGGGCCGCACGATCCGCACCCGGCCACGCACCCGGCCCCCGCACACGCCGACACCGCGCAGGGTGTCGCCACTGGTCAGAGCCGGCGACGAGGTCACGGTCGGCTGCCAGGTGCCGCTGAACACCGTCGGCGGAGCCACCGCGACCAGCCGGCATTGTTCGGCCCGGCGCCGCGCCACCAGCCCGGCGACATCCGCGGGGAGGGCATCAAGCTCGTCGACGAGCAGGTAGAAGACGTCGTCGGCGGCGCCGAAGGTCCCGGCATCGACCAACCTGCGGCCGCACTCGCGCAGCAACGTGCGCAGCACCCAGTTGGCCCGCACCACCTTGTCGCGACGGACCTCACGGTCACGCAGCTGCTGAGTGGCCAGCGCCGCAATAGGCTTGGCCCGCAACGGGATCCGGGGAGGTTGCGGTTGCGGCACGGGCGGCGCGCTCATGGCCCGGGTCACCATTCGGACCAGCAACTCGGGATCGTCGGCGTAGCTGGTCGACAGCATCTCCAGCTCGGCCGGACCGCGGTGTCCGATCAGCGCCAGCTCGGCCAGCAGTGCGGCGTGGAACTCCGGTGCCTCGACGGCCAGCTTGTCCAGCCGGTCCCCGGGCTCCGCCAGCAGCGCCGTCACCCTCGAATCACGCTGTGCGGCAACCACCAACCGCTGCATCGCCTCGACCGAACGGGCGCTGACCAGTTCCGGCCCGGCCGGCGCGGCGGTGTCTCGCCCGCACAACCCGCGCAGCAACACGTTGAACGCCGCACACAACAGGAATGAGCCCGCCGCCAGCACCCAGCCGTGCACCACCTCGTCTCGCGCCAGCGAGATCAGGCTCAGCAGCCGGTGATCATCCAGGCGGGTGAGATCGCCGCCGGCCAGGCGCTCGAGGCGGTCGACGTCGGCCACGAATTCGCGGGTGTCCCGCGGCGCACCGGCGGACAGGCCGATCAGGTTGACGCCGAAGACCCCGATATTGCGCACGGTCCGCGCCTGCGTTCGGATGCGCCCGGTATCGGGGCGTGGCCGCTCCTCACCGAAGACCGGCAGCGACGCCATGCTCGGGCCGAAGAACCCGCTGTTGCTCACCACCGTGGACGGCTTCACGAAGGGCACCGTTTCGGCCATGAAATGCGCGGTCGTGATGGCGCCGTACAGCCGGTGGGCGAACACCGCAACCATGCGCATCGCGATCTCGCGCTGGATCATCCCGCCGGGACGCAGCCGCTCGGCGACGCACACGGCGCTGGCCCGCAGTCCGCGAACCGTCGCCGACGCCGACGACGGCGAAAACGGGCCGGGCAGCGCCTCGGACAAATTCGTGGCCAAAAACGTGGGAAAGCGCGGGTCTATCGGCGTGTCGAACTCGCCGTTATCCCCTGCCGTGCCAGCCCAATTCGGCTTTACCCCGTCGTCACTCGGGGCGTCGACCGAAGGCAGGTCCTGTATGTTGGCCAGTCGCCACGGCAGCGCTACCACCCGCGTGCCCAGGGTGACCCGACCGCGGACCGCCAGCGCGAAATCTTCGACGCAATCGTCGGACTCCCACGCCGGCCGGAATCCCCATTCGTCGCGCAACCGCGTGGTGTCGATCAGAGGAGCGCTCTGCAGGAACCGCAGCTCGGCGGGCGCAACGCCCAACGGCACCACCGGGCGCTTGACCGCCCTGGCGATCTGCGCGAACGTCGGGTCGCCCGCGGCGGCGAGATTGACTGGGCCGCTACCCAATTCGGTATCGACGATCGCCCGGTTGAAGAGCCGCAGCGCGTCGTCGAGGTGGACGACCTGGATGCGGGCCTCGGCCGACCGAGTGGGCAACGCCGGCAAAGCGAACAGCCGGCGCACCCAGTTGTCCACGCCCCGGCCGAGGATGAGCGCGGAACGGATCGCGACCCATTGCAGCCCCGACTCCTCCAGCAGCCCTTCGACCTCGGCCTTGTATTGACCGTCGGGGCTGACCGGCGCCAACGCGTCACACTCGTCTCTTGCGACGCCACCCCCGCCGTAAACATGGGCCGACGACGCGAAAACGACTCGCCTGGCACCGGTCTTGGTCATCGCGTCGAGGACGTTGCGGGTACCGCCGATGTTGACCTGCGCGCTGATGCGGTCGTCCGGACCGGGACTTCTCGCCCACGCACAGTGCGCGACGACGTCGGCGCCGGCCACGACGCGGGTGACCGCGGCGGCATCGCGAATGTCCGCCGCGACGAAATCGGCTGCACTCGGCCAACTTTCGGGCCTGTGGCGCGCGATGCCCGCGACATCGTGGCCCTGGCTGAGCAGCCGGGCGGCGAGGCCGCGGCCGAGCACGCCGCTGGCCCCGGTGACCGCGATTCTCACTTCATGCCTACTCGTCGTCGTCGTTCATCGACGCCGCGTTGAGCAGCGCGTCGAGGTCCATGTCGGCGATGTCCTTTTCGGTGGTCGTCGCGGCGGCTCCCGGCTGCGCGGCGCCCTCGGCCTCGCTGGCCAGCGCGAGCAACAGCTCCAACACACCGGCCTGGCGCAGCCGCTTGACCGGGATCGACCCGACGACCCGCTGGATCTCGGCTTCGCCCGGCGCGACGGCCGGGGCGTGCTGCTCCGACGCTCCGACGAGCTCGGAATACATGTAGCCGGCCAGCGCGGCGGAGTTCGGGTAGTCGAAGATGAGCGTCGGCGACAGCGCCAGCCCGGTCGCGGCTTTGAGCCGGTTGCGCATCTCGACGGCGGTCAGCGAGTCGAAGCCCAGCTCCTGGAACGCCCTATCCGGATCGATGGACTCGGGGCTGGAATTGCCCAGCACTGTGGCGATGTTGGCCCGCACCAAGTCGAGCAGGACCGCCCGCTGCTCGTCCTCGGGCAGCCCCTCGAGGCGTTGCAGCAGAGCCGATTTCGACTTTGCGGCGGCCAGCGAGTCGTCGACCTGGCGCCGCGTCGGCGCGTTGATCAGGTCGACGAACATCGGCGGCAGCGTGCCCCCGTCGAACTTGACCCGCAACGCCGCGAGGTCGATGTGCGCGGGCAGCATGAACGGCTCGTCGACGATCAGCGCGGTGTCCATCAGCTCCAGCGCCTGCTGCGACGACATGGCGACGATCCCGTCCCGGCCGAACCGGGCCCGGTCGGCGGCGCCCAGCCCGCCGGTCATGGCGCTGGCCTGATCCCACAACCCCCAGCCCAGCGAGATCGCCGGCAGCCCGTGCGCCCGTCGATGCGCCGCCAGCCCGTCCAGGAACGAGTTGCCGGCCGCGTAGTTCGCCTGACCGGACGCGCCCGCGAGCCCGGCGATCGACGAAAACATCACGAACGCCGCCACATCCAGTTCACGGGTCAGTTCGTGCAGGTTCCAGGCCGCGTCGACCTTGGACCGCAACACGGATTCGATGCGGTCGGGTGTCAGCGACGTCACCACCGCGTCCTGCAAGACCCCGGCGGCGTGGATCACCCCGGTGAGCGGCGTCTGCATCGGGATTTCGGCGATCACCTTGGCCAGGGCCTCGCGATCGGCGGCGTCACAGGCCACCGCCTCCACGTGCGCGCCGGCCGCGGTCAGTTCGGCAACCAGCTCCGCGGCACCCGGCGCATCCAGGCCCCGGCGGCTGAGCAGCACCAGATGCCTTGCGCCGTGCCGGGATACGACGTGGCGCGCGACCGCCGATCCGGCCATGCCGGTAGCGCCGGTGATCAGCACCGTCCCGGCCGTCCACGCGTCGGGCATGGTCATCACGACCTTGCCGACGTGGCGCGCCTGACTCAGATAACGCAGCGCGGCGGGTGCGCGTCGCACGTCGAACCTGGTGACCGGCAACGGCCGCAACACGTCCTCACCGAACATGACGGCCAGCTCGTCGAGCATCTGCGCGATGCGGTCCGGCCCGGCTTCGAACAAGTCGAAGGCGCGGTAGCGCACGCCCTGGTGCTCCCGGGCGACCACCTCGGGGTCGCGGATGTCGGTCTTGCCCATCTCCAGGAAGACACCGCCGGGGGCCGTAAGACGCAGGGACGCATCGACGAATTCACCGGACAGGGAGTCCAGCACGATATCCATGCCAGCCCTGCCGGTGACCGCGCGGAACTTGTCCTCGAACTCCAGGCTGCGCGAATCGGCGATGTGATCGTCGTCAAAACCCAAGTCCCGCAGGGTGTCCCACTTGCCCCGGCTGGCGGTCGCGAACACCTCCAGGCCCAGGTGGCGGGCCAGCTGGACCGCGGCCATCCCGACCCCACCGGCCGCGGCGTGCACCAGCACCCGCTGACCGGCCTTGGCGCCGGCCAGGTCCGCCAGAGCGTAGTTCGCGGTGGCGAATACCACCGAGCCCGTCGCGGCGGCGGTGTGTGACCATCCGGCCGGCACTTTGACGAGCAGGCGCTGGTCGGTCTTGGCAACGGTTCCGGTGCCGTCCGGGAACAGTCCCATCACGGGGTCGCCGACGGCGAAACGAGCGGTTTCCGGCCCGGTCTGCACGACCACGCCGGAGGCCTCGATGCCCATGGTGGCGTCGGGGTCGGGATAGAGGCCCAGCGCGATCATCACGTCACGGAAGTTGGCCGCGATGGCCGACAGCGCGACCCGCACCTGACCGGGCCCCAACGGGGCGTCGGCGTCGGGAATGCGCTCTATGCGCAGATTCTCGATCGTGCCGTAGCTGCTCATTCCGAGTCGCCACGGTCCCTCGCCGGGTGGCAGCAGGAGGCCGCCGACGGCGCGGCTGCCGAGCACCCGCGCGGTGTAGACGGTGCCGTGGCGCAGTATCGCCTGCGGCTCGCTCAGCGCCAGCACTGCCGCCACCGCCTCGGAATTCAGGGGCGCGTCGGTGTCGACGAGCACGATGCGTCCGGGATGCTCGGTCTGCGCGGATCGCACCAGCCCCCACACCGCGGCGCCGGCCAGATCGGTGACGTCCTCCCCCGGCAGCGTCATCGCGCCGCGGGTCCCGACCACCAGGGTGCCGGCGCCGTCGCGGGACAACCACGACTGCAGCACGGACAGCACCACCCGTGTCGCCGCGTACACCTCGGCGATGACGTCGCCGGACACCGGCTGCGATTCGAACAGCACCGCCGCGCGCTCGCCCTCACCGGCGTCCAATTGCGGTGCACCCCAGCCGGATAGCGATACCGGCTGTACCGCCGCCGACGGCTGCGCCGACCAGATGACCTCGAAGAGCCGGTCCGGTCCCGAATGCGACACCGCGGCCAGCAGTTGCTTGTCGGTGACCGGGCGCGCGACCATCGACGCCACCGACAGCACCGGCAGCCCCAGCCCGTCGGCCAATTCGATCGACACCGCCGATGCGCTGATCGGCACGATCCGTGCGCGCACCGCGCCCGCCCCCGCGGCGTGCAGCGACACCCGCTGCCAGAAGAACGGGACCAGCATCGAACCTTCGGGCACTTCGTCGCTGTCGGAGGCCAGCATGACCGCGTGCAGTGCCGCATCGAGCATCGCCGGATGCACGCCGAACCCGGCCGGCGACACCCCGGCGTCGGTGGGCAGCGTCACCTCGGCGAAGACTTCGTCGCCGCGGCGCCACATCGACGTCAGGCCGCGGAACGCGGGGCCGTAGCCGTAACCGCGCTCGGCCAGTCGCTCGTACCCGTCGCCGACATCCACCGGGACCGCCCCCACCGGCGGCCACGCCGACAGGTCCGCGCCCGGCTGCACCGACCCGGACCGCAGCAGACCCTCGGCATGCAGCGCCCAGCCGGAACCGGCTTCGGCCCGCGAAAACACCGACACCGCGCGGGCACCCGAATCATCCGGTCCGCCGACCACCACCTGAACGGCGACCGACCCACCGGCCGGCAACACCAGTGGCGCGGCCAGATTCAGCTCGTCGACCACTCCGCAGCCCACCTCGTCGCCGGCGCGGATCGCCAGCTCGACAAATCCCGCGCCGGGGAACAGCACCACACCGCCGACGGCATGGTCGGCCAGCCAGCCCTGCGTGCCGGGCGACAGCCGGCCGGTCAGCACCACGCCGCCCGAGGCCGGCAGGTCCACCACCGCGCCCAGCAGGGCGTGCTCGCCGGCCGCCAGGCCCAGGCCCACCGCGTCCGCCGGGGCGCCGTCGGGAGCGAGCCAAAAGCGGCGCCGGTCGAAGGCATACGTCGGCAGCTCGACGAAGTTCGCCGCTCCCAGCACACCGCGCCAGTCCGCGTCCATCCCGGCGACGAACCCTCGTGCGACGGCGTCGGTCAGGGTGACCGGCTCCGGGCGGTCCTTGCGCAACGCGGACATCGTCACCACGGGCGCGTCGGCCAGTACTTCTTCGATCGGCGCCGTCAGGCCACCGCTGGGCCCGACCTCGAGGAATCGGCTGCCACCCGCCGCGTGCGCGAAGCGCACGCTGTCGGCGAATCGCACCGCTTCGCGGACGTGCCGCTTCCAGTAAGCCGCGGTCCCGAAGTCGTCTCCAGCCACCTGCCCGGTCAGGTTGGACACGATGGGAACGGTGGGTTTGCCGACGGCCAATCCGGCTGCCACGGTGCCGAATTCGTCGATCATCGGATCCATCAACGGGGAGTGGAAGGCGTGCGACACGGTGAGCTGATGCACCCGGTGGCCGTCGGCGCGAAGCTGATCGGCCAGCGCGGCCACGGCGTCCCGGGCGCCCGAAATCACCACCGAGGTGGGCCCGTTGACCGCGGCGATGTCCACGTCGGCCCGTTCGCGGGCCACCAGCAGCGACCGCACCTCGTCCTCCGCGGCCGCCACCGCGACCATCGCGCCGCCCTCCGGCAGCGCCTGCATGAATCGGCCCCGCGCCGCCACCAGCACCGCGGCGTTCTCCAGCGACAGCACGCCGGCGACGTGCGCGGCCGTCAGCTCCCCGATCGAGTGGCCCATCACGAAATCGGGCCGCACGCCCCAGGACTCGAGAAGCCGGAACAGCGCTACTTCCACCGCGAACAGCGCGGGTTGCGCGAATTCGGTGCTGTTCAACAGGTTTTCGTCGTGCCCCCACATCACCTCGCGCAGAGGCCGCAGCAGGTGCCGATCGAGTTCGGCCACCACGGTGTTGAACGCCTCGGCGAAGACGGGATAGCCGGCGTGCAATCCCATTCCCATGCCCAGGATCTGGGATCCCTGGCCGGGGAAGACGAACACGGTCTTGCCCGCGGGCGCCGCGGTGCCGCGAACGACCGAGCCGCCCAGGTCGTGGCCGGCGAGCTCGTCCAGCCCGGCCAGCAGCCCGTCGCGGTCGCCACCGACGACGACGGCCCGGTGCTCGAACGTCGCCCGGCCCGCCAGCGACCACCCGATGTCCGCGACATCCAGATCACCGTGCGCACGAACGTATTCCGCCAACCGCGCCG
>NZ_JAPIYN010000030.1:0-64712 GCF_035617725.1 Mycobacterium sp. 94-17 | reverse complement strand
CTCGCGATACGTCCACGACCGCCCCGCGCACGTCAACGCCGGCGCCTCGGGCGTACGCGCCACCTGCTCGGCGAACACCGCCGGAATCGACGCCCCGGCCGGCGCGGGCCGGGCCAGCACCTCGCGGTGGCCCCACGCATCGAGACGGGCCCGCTCGGACTCCGCGAGGACATCGATCGACGACAGCGGACCCCCCGGATCGGCGGTCATCGCCGTCAAGACCTGCTGCAGGCGGTCCGCCAGGTCGGAGACATCGAAATTCGAGAACGGCTGTCCGGCTCCCACGGCGCTCAGCGAGAGCTGCTCGCCGTCGCTGAGGAAGATGAACCCGAAGCCGTCGCCAACGGGGTCGGGATTGTTGGTGTACGTAGCCGATGCCGTGGCACCGCCGAAGGCCAGGGTGAATGACGGAACGAAATTGACGGTCAGCCTGCCGGCTGACTGCCATGGGCCGCGGGTGCGAACGTTGGGTTCGAGCTCGTGCACCGGAAACCGCTGATGCTGTAGGGCTTCGCGTATTCGGGTGTCGACATACTCGCAAAAATCGGCGGCCGTGGCGTCGGGCGCGACCCGCAACACCAGTGGCACAACGCCTGCGAGCATGCCGGGAAGCGTCTTGGACTCGGGGCGCACCCGCCTGTTGACCGGAAAGTCGAGCACCACCTCCGGACCCTCGGCGCACCACCCCCGCACCAAGAGCGCGCACGCCGCGGTGATGACCGAGGAGCGCGGCACGTTGTGCCCGCGGGACAACTCGTCAACTCGGGCGAGGAGGTCCGGATCCAACCGGGCCGACGTGCAAAGGCCGGACGGATCACGCTCGCGCACGACCTGCGGGAGCCGGAAAGACTGTGCGCTTTCGATGGGAAGGTTCCCGGCCCAGTAGGCCTGATCGTCCAGGTACTCGCCGGAGGCCTCATACGCCGATTCGCCGTCGACCAGATCCTGCAACGAACCGAAGAAAGCGGGCGGGACGGCCGCACCAGAAACAATTGCGGAATAGACAGTCGCAACCCGATGGCCGACCAACGCGAGACCGAATCCGTCGACCACAATGTGGTGGCAGCAAGCAAACAAGTGGAATTGATCCCGGCGTGTCCGAAATAAAGCAAATTTGAACAACGGACCGGAAAACGGCATGGGAATGCGCTGCATCGCCAACGCCATCGCAGTGGCTTCCTGGACCGGATCCGGCGAGGAAGTCAGATCCAGAAAAGCCAGTTCCGCTTTCGGGTAATCCAGGGCCTTCTGGAACACCTGGCCATCCACCTCGAGAAAGGCGGCCCTGCCGGTTTCCGTCTCGCGCACCACGCGGCGGATCGCCCACTCCAGGGCGGCACGATCTACCGGACCGTCAATTCTGACGAACAGGCCGAGCTGCCACTCAGTACCGGACTGCCCCGTTTCCTGTGCTAGCCATATGTCTAACTGTCCGCGCGTGAGCGAAAGTCCCTGGTCGTCAAACCCCATATACGACGCCCCCAAGCCACACGGGTTAGCTGTCAGAAGCCCGGCCCGCGGCCAGCCTCTCGCGCAGACTCTTCGGCCGGATGTCGGGCCAGTTCTGTTCGATGTAGTCCAGGCACGCGGCGCGGTCCGCTTCGCCGTGAACCACCCGCCACCCGGCGGGAACGTCGGCGAACGCCGGCCACAGGCTGTGCTGCTCTTCGTCGTTGATCAGGACGAAAAAGCTGCCACTGTCGTCGTCGAACGGATTGATACTCAAAAGTTCTCCAGGCATGTAGGCGACTTGGTTCGAGCCGCTCCAAACCCTACTGAAGGGCAACGGTTTCGTCCGGAATTTCCCCAAAGTTCCTGAGGTGACCTAGTCGGACGCCGGACACCGTAACTGGTGCGGGGCCCGCGGATCTAATCACGACTCCGATGCGGTGAACTGCAGCGATGGCGTCGTTGTGGCATTTCGCGTCGTGGCGTTTTAGGAACCCCGCAGCTGACCGGAAGTCATGGAGTGGGCAACAATAGTCGGCAAACCGCGGTGCCGATACCGGACGATTGTGCCGGGCGCCATCTATCCTGTCGCCGTGAGTAGTCGCCGACGGCGCGCGGAGTCGTGCTTGTGACCGGCGCCGCCGCGCACAGCGGGACGACGGCCCGGCCGGTGGTTCTGTTCGTGCTGGGCATGAGTCGGTCGGGAACGTCGGCGCTCACGCGGGTTCTGTCGCTGTGCGGGGGGACGCTTCCGGCCGCGCTGGCGGGCGCCAACTCGGCCAATCCGCGTGGCTATTGGGAGCCCCGCAAAACCCTTCATCTCAACGCCGTAATTCTGCGCCGACACGGCAGCGCCATGATCGACCCATCACTGCGGTTGGAGGAAGAAGGGGCTTTCGACGCGAAACAGCAGTCCGCGTACGTCGCCGAGATTCGCGCGTATCTCAAAACATTGCCCGCCGCGCCGCTCGTGGTGATCAAGGACCCGCAAATAACAGCGCTGACCGGGATGTGGTTCGAAGCGGCCCGCCTGGAAGGCATCGACACCGTGGCCGTGATTGCGGTGCGCAACCCGGACGAGGTCACCGCGTCGGTTACGGCCAGCAATCCCATGACGCAGGAACTCTCAAGCGCCCTATGGCTGAAATTCAATCTGCTGGCCGAGAGGCATACGCGCGATATCCCGCGCGTGTTCGTCGAATATCCCAACCTCCTCGAAGACTGGCGTAGGGAAATCAAGCGGATTTCCGTGGCGCTGGCGATCGACCTCAACTGCGGTGACGAGAGCGCAATCGAGGGTTTTCTTGAAGATGACCTTCGGCGCCAGCGACATTGCGGGCCGATGACCGAGCCGTTCGGCACAGACTGGAATTCCGTGGCCTACGAAGCTCTGAGCGCGGCCGCGCGAGACGAGCCCTGGGATCAGGCTGCGCTGGACCGCGTTTTCGAGGCCTACCGAGCGACCGAATACAGCTTTCGTCGGGCGCATGAGGATTTCCGTCGCAACTTCAAGAAGCCGATTTTCTGGCCTTCCCTGCAGAAGACCTCGATGGCGATCGGCGCGCTGCTTCACCGGCGCCGGGGGCCTTGGGCTTAGCTGCGACCGGGGTTGCAGCGACGACGGTGGGGTCGACGCATCGTGGCGGTTACCGGACCGACGCGCGCGACCCGTCTCCCGGCGAGTGACGGTGCTCCTCACCATCCCGGGACGCAGAATCGAAATGTCAACCGCCACAAGTCAGTTACACATCGGCATCACAGCAAACCACGACCAATAACGGCCATCAGGTATGTGCTCCGTAGTTGCTTGTCCGCCCGCTGATTACATCGCCTACTGGATACTCGTGCTTGCCGCCCACCATGGCGTTGTGCGCAGGGACATTCCAACGATAGTTGTGATACTCAAACTTTAGTTGCAGCTAAATAAGGTGCCTGCGATGCTGCTGAAACCGACGTTCGCCACGGTGACGCCGACGTGCTCGGTGTCCTGCCAATCGGCGAAGTGACGTTCACGATCATGCAGTCCCAGCGCACCATGACCACCACCGTGGCAGAGGCAGGCATCCGCAACGTCCTCGACGGTCGGGTCGGTATTACCAAACGCCTATCGACTCACACCGAACATCTTGCGGCGCGCAGAAAGATCGGCCGCCACGTCGCCTACGGAAACGGCCGCCAAAGACCCAACTTCGCCGAATGGTGTTGCAGCCTCATGCCTTAAATCGAACACGAGCAGCCCGTCCGGGCTAGTCGACAAGCCACATGGCCATCGGCGCGCCCAAGTTGCCCAGGCCGATAAAGCCCAACCGGGGTGCTTTTCCTCAGCCATGGTCCTCCTTCACAGGCAGGTGATCCTTGTGCCTGAAGTCATCGTCCAGCCTGCCGCAGCAACATCGCGGTGGTGCCACTGTTGGCCGCCCCCACACCAACTGCAGCCAACCTCGCGCCATCGACCTGTCGGTCGCCGGCCTGTCCGCGGATCTGGAGACAACTCTCGTAGAGATGCCCGAACCCGTGGAGCCGGCCCCCCGACAACTGCCCGCCGGCGGTATTTATTGGCAACTCCCCACCCAGAGAGATGCGCGTTGGATCCTCGACCCAGGCACCGGATTCTCCGACTGAGCAGAAATGAAAGTCTTCCAGCCAGCACAGAACGAAGACACTGAACCCGTCGTATAAGGAGGCTACGTCCACGTCCGCGGGCGTGAAATCGGTGCGGTCCCAGATTGTTGACCAGCGAGAGCTGATGCGGGTGATGTCTTGTCCCCCTTCCCACGTGAAGCGGTCGTGGTGAGAACAGTCGAGGGCTTCGACGCGGATGCCAGGGTGGTCGAGGCCAGCCGTGTGCTCGGCACGCGATATCACGAACGCGGTCGCCCCGTCGCAGGCGATATCGCAATCAAACATGCACAAGGGATCGGAGACCATTCGCGAAGCCAGATAGGTGTCGAGAACGAGTGGGTCGCTGTAGATTGCGCTGGGGTTGAGGGCGGCATGCTTTCGTTGGGCGATGGCTATCGACGCGAGCTGCTCGCGAGTAAGGCCGTATCGCTGCATCCGCGCCCTGATCTGCAATCCTGCCAGGTTCGCCGCGGTGGCACCAAATGGCAGCTGCCAACCCAACATTCCACCGGGACGCCCTCCTGCAGATCCGTAGCCCTTTCGACGCCCGTCGCCTTGGGCGGTACCCTCCCAAATGCTGCGCCAGCAAAGCACATGGTCAGCCAGCCCGCATGCGACGGCAAGCATGGCGTCGATGACAGCACCAAGCTGGCCCGGGGACTCCACTCCCCCCGCTACCCAATTTGGATTGATCCCGAGTGCATCATGGATGTCACGCAGCGACGCCCCGGAAAACCCTGGTCCTGGTTGCGATGCGCCGGGATATGTTGTCAGGCCGTCAATGTCGGCCAATGAAAGGCCGGCGTCGGCGACCGCTGCCAAGCACGCTTCGGCGGTGAGCTCCAAACCATCGCGTCCCAGTCGCCGCCCAATCGCCGATTGACCGATGCCGCTTATGACGACACGCTCTGCGAGCTCGCGACTCATCCGCGTTCCGGCTCGAACAACGGGATGAATACTTCATCGTCACCATCGCCACACCGCTCGAAGACGACCCGGACCGGCATGTTCGGCAGTATCTCGAGGGGGTCGACATTGACCAGATTGGTCAGTAGGCGCACCCGCCCGTCCTCGATCGGATTGACGAAAGCAATCACGTATGGCGCCGGGAACCAGGGAAACCATTGGTGATGGTTGACTGTCCACGACTCGACAACACCTCGCCCGCTGAGTTCGACGTACGAAGTGTGCCCGTGGTCGTACGGACACCGGAGCGCGGGCGGCTGACACAGACGCTCACACGAGGCACAACGCTGCATGCGTAGAACACCGTCCGCTCCCGAGGTCCAGAAGGGGCGGTTCAACTCGGTCAGCGCCGGAGCGGGACGTGGTGTTTGTGACATCTGCGTTCTGGGCGGTGGCCTGCGAGGGCGAGCTAGGCGAATACGCCCGGTGATTGTGAGTAGTCCACCGTCGACAACTCCGTCATTCCCCCATCGATGTGCAGCACGGTTCCAGTGACGAATTGCGCGCCGTCTCCTGCCAAAAACGCCACGGCAGGCGCGATGTCGGCGGCGGGGTCACCACCCCGCTTCATCGGTGAGGCGGCCGCAGTCCGCGTGTAGTTATCCCACTCGGTTCCTATCATTTTCTGCTGGGCCTCGGTCAGAGCGAATGGACACACGGCATTCACCCGGATGCGGTGGCGGGCCCACTCGTTGGCCGCGACCTTCGTCAGCGCAGCGATCGCCCCCTTGGCCGCGGAATAAGGAGCCGTGTAGGCGATCCCGGCCAGAGCCGACCCGGACACGAAGTTGATCACCGATGCACGTCGCGACTCCCGCAAGTAGGGAAACCCGGCTTGCATAAAACGGAAAGTTGCTCTGGGCCCAGTCAGTTCCGATAATTCCCAATCTTTTTCATCGACCAGTTCCAATGCCTTGGGCATTGCGAAGAACTGCGCTGCGTTGACCAGGACGTCAATGCGTCCGTCTCCCCGATCTGCGACCTCGTGCACGGCAGACTCGATCTCCTCGCGCCGGGCTACGTTTGCCCTGATGAACGAGGCGCGGCCCAATCGTTCGTGGATCCGCTCAACGCGTTCGAGCCCTTTCTCCTTATTCAGATCGACGATGGTCACATGGGCTCCGAGCGCGGCCAGCTCTTCAGCAATCGCCCCGCCAAGGCCTTGGGCACCGCCAGTGACCAGTGCGTACCTGTCTTCCAAACGAGACAACGACGACTCCTCGTATGTCAAAATGTAACAGTTGAACACATCACGTTCAGTCATCTCATGATTACAGATGATCCCGTTCGTGCCTAGTGGGACCCAACACTTACCCGCTGCTGCGGGCGCGTTAACCAAAGCCACACTTCAGAAGTCGCCCTCAAACCGCACCGATCCCCTCGTGTGCAGTCACAGGCGCTCGTCCATGATGCTACATAGATACATGATATGTATAGTTGTTTACTATAATGGATGCGATCTCCGTGTTACCAAACTTGTCCACGGCAGCGCTGCCGCCGGCGCGGTTATTCATCAATGGCTCGTGGGCAGATGGGGATGCGGAGCCGATCGCCCACATCCATCCAGCATCCGGTGAAAAAATCTTCGACGCGCCCAACGCCGGTAGGCCCTCGGTCGACGCCGCGGTGACTGCGGCGCGCGCCGCCTTTGATGGCGGCTCGTGGCCGCGACTGATGGGTCGTGATCGAGCGCGTTATCTCCGCAAAATCGCCGACCTGATCCGAGCCGATGCCGACAACCTCAATGCCCTACTCTCGCTGGATAATTCGACTCCGAGCTCATTCGTGGGCTTCTACCAGATGGGCGCCGAATATCCGGCCGACGTCTTTGAATCCTATGCCGGCTGGGTGGACAAAGTGACCGGCGAAACCTACCCACAGTGGGAGCCAACTCAGCCGCTCACATTCACCACCCACGAACCGGTCGGCGTGGCAGGGGTCATTACTCCGTGGAATGCCCCGATGAGCCTCTTCGCCCAGAAGGTTGCCCCCGCGCTGGCCGCCGGCTGCACGGTGGTGGCCAAACCCTCGGAGTTGTCCCCGCTTGTAAGCCTGAGAATCGCGGAATTGATCGCCGAATCCGATCTTCCGGCCGGCGTTTTCAACGTACTCTCCGGTCGAGGCGATCCGGCCGGCACCGCGTTAGTCGAGGATCCCCGCGTGGACAAGGTGTCATTCACCGGCAGCAGGGCCGTGGGCGGGGCCATCGCATCCACCGCCGGGGCCCGAATCGCCCGGGTCGCGCTGGAGCTGGGCGGAAAAAGCCCGGCGCTGATCTTTCCTGACGCCGATATCGGCATGGCCGTCGGGATGATCGCCGGCAATGCGTTTTTGGGACTGTCGGGCCAGGTATGCGTTTGCCAGTCACGTGTCCTGGTACACCGTGATGTCTACGACGAGGTGGTCGCTACGCTCGTCGGATTCGCGTCGGCAGCGACATTTGGCAATCCGTTCGACCCGGGCGTCTCGGCAGCCCCGATGATCAGCACGCAACATATGGAACGCGTATTGGGGCACATCGAAGCTGCGATCAAGAACGGTGTTCAGGTGGCGACCGGCGGCGGCCGCGCGGACGGTGCGCCGTCTAGTGGCAACTTTGTGGCGCCGACAGTGCTGGTGGATGTCGACAACTCGATGGCCGTGGCGCAAAACGAAATCTTCGGGCCGGTGTTGTGCGTGATCAAGTTCGACGACGAAGAGGAGGCCATACGGCTGGCGAATGACACCCCGTACGGTTTGGCAGCCGCGGTTTACACCCGCGACGTGACTCGGGCGGTGCGGGTTAGCCGCGCCATCCGGGCGGGAAACGTCGGTGTGAACACGTGGACATTGCAGGCGCATGCCCCGTTCGGCGGCATGAAGCAGTCGGGGCTGGGCCGCGAGAATGGCCGTGCCGGCATCTTGGAGTACCTCGACACCAAAACCACTTTCCTCGGCTGACACCGGGAGTACAAAAGTGACGCCGCGGACGTCGAGCTGTAACAGCGCGACATCGAGTGTCAAGTAGCATAAGGACAACAAGTGTGGCGATCAGGCACCTAAGGAGTGAGATGTCGACTGCCCGAGCCGCTAGCGAAGTTGAGACCGCCGACGAGTTCGATCGGCGCGAACAGATTCTGGATGCCGCCAACGAATGCTTCACACAGTTGGGTATCCAGCGCACAAGCGTTCAAGACGTGGCGCGGATGGCCAGGGTCTCTCGAGGCACGATCTATCGCTACTTCGTCGACCGCGATGTGCTCATTGAGGCCGCCATCGAGCATGGGGCTCAACGCTTCTACAGCGAAGTCGCAGTCGCAATGGAAAACAGATCCACCCTCGCCGAGCAGCTCGGCGCGATGGCCGAGACACACGCGACAATCTTGCTCGACCACCGCACACGCAACCGATTGATGGCCGATGATGCCGAGTTGATGCGCCACATGATCGCCGACGGCGACGCCGCCGTCAGGCGTACAACGAAGTTCTTGGAGCCGTATGTGCGCGATGCGCAAAAGCGAGGCGAGGTGGGTGCCCGGCTCGATGTCACCGCCGCCAGCGAGTGGCTGGCCCGTATCGTTTATTCCTTCTCGACGGTCAATCAAGGCCTGAGCTTCGACATGGCGAAGCCTGAAACGGTACGCAAGTATGTCGAGAAGTTTGCGATCAACGGCCTACGGTAAGACGGGCGCGGACGCGGTTTCCTGATAGATAGCACACGTATCCGACGGCGAGTGACCTCGGATAGCTGCGCGTCAAGGGGTCCGCCGTGATCAAACCGAGTGCCGTCTCGAAGCCCCCCATTGTGCAAGTTTAAAGTCGCGGCCGCTCGGGGAACGCCAGCTGGTTAACTGGATCGAAGCGGAAATGCGAAGTGCACCAAGGCGACGGGTGCAACGGCCAGGCCTACAACGAGCCGGCGATGCTCATTGACTTGATCGCGGGACGTCAACCAAAGCACCTCTTCGGCAACATGTTTCGTAAAGACACGCGCGTCACGCGGGCGTTAGCCGGACGGGCAGCCGCGTAGGACCGCGGAGCGAACTGTTGGTCGACCACGTTGTTTCTCCGTCCAAGTTGATCGCGGAGACGTTCTGGACCAGTTCGCGCAGAACGGCCTGGGCTTCCAGTCGGGCAAGCGGAGCCCCTAGACACATGTGTGCTCCATAGCCAAATGCGACATGCATGCGCGGATTGCGATCGGCGCGAAATTCGTCAGGACTGTCGTACACCAAGGGGTCGCGGTTGGCCGCACCGAACGAGAGCATGACACGCGAACCGTTGGGGATCGTGACGTCGCCAACCGTGTAGTCGGCGACGGTGTACCGGTAAAGATTCTGGATCGGAGTGGAGAACCGCAGCTGCTCTTCGACAGCCATGGGGATAAGGTCGGGGTTCTCGCGAATCAACTCGTACTGTCCAGGATTGCGCGCCAGCGTGTCGAACATGCCGCCCAGCAGGTTGGTTGTCGTCTCGTTGCCCGCTATCAGCAATAGCAACGCGATGAAGAACAGGTCGTCGTCGCTCATCGCACCGTCAGTATTCGCGTCGACCAGTCGCCCGAGTGCCGTGTTGGAACCCTTCATCCCTCCGGCGGCGAACTGATCCATGAAGTAACGCCGCAAAGCCATCACTGCGGCCGTAGCTTTGATCGACCTTTTCGCGGCTTCGACATTCGGCTCGAAGTCGAGGATGCGGATAGCCGCTTCCGACCATTGCCGGAAGCGGTCGACATCCGCGTCAGGAATGCCGAGAACGTGGGCGATCATCCTGATCGGCATCGGAACGGCAAGCTTCTGCACTGCGTCGCAACCCGGGTTTTTCAGCACGTCGGCGACGAGATCGCGGGCGAGTCCGTCGATCATCAGGGTCCAGTTGTCAAGCGCGCGCTTGGTAAATGCCGGCTGCACCTTCCTGCGAAGTTGTGAATGTTGCTCACCGTCGGTCATCACAAGTACGGGCATGGAGAACTTCATGCGGGTGACGCCCTGCGTGCTGTTGATCTTGTCCGTATCCGTTAGCGCCGCACGGACATCGGCGTGCCTAGCGAGGATCCAGGTCTTCCGCTTCGGGCTGTAGTGAACTCGGCCGGTGGAGTGCAGCATCCGGTAAGCGCCGTACGGCTGCGCTGAGATGGAGGGATCCAACGGGTCATAATCGGTGATGTGAGCCCCGATGTAGGCATTGACGTCGAGATGTCGCACCCGGACCGCATCAGCAAGGCCGAGCCCTGCCGAAACTATCAAAGGCTTGATGACCGATCCGGCGGCCCGGGCATGACGGGAGACAGCGTCTGTCGCGGCCATGCCGTAATAGTACACTAAGACAGCTGTTGTTCTTCTGTTCTGTCGCCAGACTTTGGCAAAACCATCACATCGCCGTCCGACTGTCATGGCCCATCCGGTCCGGAGCAGCCGCGAAATCGCGGACCATCGCCTGGACCGTGTATGAGGCCGCCAAACGGCCCTCGCGCGTGAAGACGCGGCCGTCGCCTTGCACCAAACCGCGTCCGGACCAGAAGGCGTGATTGGCATAGAGGAGCCAGTCAGTGACGTCAACATCATCATGAAAGGCAATGGTGGCCTTCATGATTCCCGTCGAAATGGTTACATGTGCGCGGGCCTCACCCAGACCTCGGTGCGGCAGCATACCCGCGGCAATGCTCCAATGCGTCGTCGACTGCGCCAGCAGTGCAGCCTGCAAATACGGCTCCGGTGGTGCGTCACGAAATCGGACCCATGCATTGATGACCGGAGGCCCAACGCGATCAGGGTCTGGGTCGTACGCCCCATCGACCACCCGGATGTCACGGCCGGTCATCCCAAAGCCCGCAAATGGCACCGCAACATCCGGTCCCGGGACCTCCGGCATCTGTTCAACATCGCGCATCACATCTCCGGCCCCAGAGTCCGCCAAGACGACACCTGCACTACGAAGCACGCCATGCTGGCTCACCCGCACCTCGGCCGAGGAGAAAGTTCTGCCCCGACGCAGCACGTCGACGTCAACATCGACGGGAGCCTCGAATGACGCCGCCTTGACGAAAATCATCGATGCCGACGTGACTCGCTGGCCCGGAAACACTTTCGAGGCCGCCACGATAGCCTCGCCCAAGAGTTGTCCGCCTTCGACGACATTGCGACGAGTTGGTCCATGAGCAGGCCCGATGAAACGGCCGTCGCCTGACTCCTGGACGTCGATAAGCCTGCGTAGTTCATCGGCGTCGCCCCAGACCGGAAAGGTTGCTGGAATAGTGGAGCCGTCGGGCCAGACTTCGACGACGACCACACGAAGGAGCTCGTGGTAGAAGGAAACGTGTCCCGCGATCGCGGCGACTTCCGGCAATGGGGTGGGGTATGTCCAGACCACGTCGCGGATGGCCGGCTCGGCACCGGTCAGTGTCCAATAAGTCGCGCGTCCCTTGAATGGGCACACGGTGCTGTGCTCCGACGGCACAAAGAGTTCCCAATGCACGTCAGACATCGGGAAGTAGAGCCGGTCGTCGTGGTCGGTCTCGCTGACCAGCAGGCAGTGTTCGCTCTCAGCCAGCAGCACATCGCCGAACCAGACCTGGCCACGGTATGGGCATGGAGTCGCCTCGATGCGGTAGTCCGGATGGTCGGGCCACGCCGACTTGACTTGCGCCGTCATTGGGTCCTCACTCACGCCGTCTGGACTCCGCGTATGGATGAGGGTGGACGCAGGACAAGCTGTTCGAGCCCAACGATGGGACAGCTCAACGCACTAGCAAAAGCTCCGGCCAGTACGTCGGCCACGTCGTCCGGCGACATCATGGTCTCCTGCAACAAACCGCGCGCGATCCAGTCCGGAACGACGGCACCTAGTAGATCAGGGTCGAAAGCAGCCGTGAACTCCGTCGGCACAGTTCCACCCACGGTTACGCAGCAGAACCGGACGGCCGGGTGCTCAGTGCGCCAAGCGTTGAGGCTTTCCGAAAGCGCGGCTTTGCTCGAGGAGTAGGCACCCAGCGCGGTCCGCGGTTGACCGACCGTTTCGGACGACAGCGCGCTCACGATCGCGGCCGGCGCCAGCACCGGCAGGCAGGATCTGATCACCTGATGCACGCTAACAACATTGGTCTGCATCACGTCGAGCCAGTCCGCCCCAGAGGTCTCCGCGAACCTGCGTAAGGGGGCGTACCCCACCGAGATGAAAAGTAAGTCCAGGCCACCCAGGCGATCGTGGACAACGTCGGCTATCCGAGCGCAATCGTCCGCGTCTCGGACATCCGCGGTCACGGCCGTGCCGCAGCCGGCCTCAGCGGCGACTTCGCCCAGGCGGTCCCGTCGGCGCGCCGCGATGAGCAGGTCCGCTCCTTCTTTGCCTGCACGCACTGCGAACGCGCGCCCGATTCCCGCCGAGGCGCCTATCACGGCGACGCGTTTTCCGGCCAACGTCCGTTCACTCATCTGCTGCCTTTGATCGTCGACCCAGCTTGGGTATGGGGAACAATAGTACATATATTGTCTAGTTGAATCAGAGAAAGGATGCGCAGTGGATCTCGGCATCACGGACCGCAACTTCATCGTGATCGGGGGCAGCACCGGGATGGGGTTCGCCGCCGCCGAACAACTCGCGGCCAACGGCGGCAATGTCGCGCTGCTGGCCCGCGACGGCGATCGCGCCCGGGATCGTGCACACCGGCTGACCACTGAGTATGGGGTACGCGCGATCGGCATCTCGGTCGATGCTGCTGCCGCCGGCGACGGCATCGATCGCGCCGTCGACCAGGCGGCCGAGAACCTCGGTCCGCTGCGAGGCCTCGCGGTCACCGCCGGACCGATGAACCAGCAGGGCCCGTTTCTCGAGCACGGCGACGAGTCCTGGGACTGGTATTACCAGCTGATTCTGATGGGCACGGTCCGCTCCTGCCGCGCCGTGATACCGCATCTGCAACGCAACGGCGGCGGGACGATCGTGACGACGGCCGCGTACTCTGTACGGGCACCCAAGATTCTCATTCCGCCGTACAACGCGCTCAAGGCCGCCGTGCTGACGCTATCGAAGATACTGGCCAAAACGCACGGACCCGACGGCATCAGGGTGAACACCGTGTGCCCGGGGCTGTTCGATACCGAAGTGAACGACTTCGTCCGCGCCCGACGCGCAGCCGAATATGCTGTGCCCCTAGAGGATGCGATCTATACGCATTTGGCGAGCAATCCGGACTGGAATATGCGCGTCGCTCTGGGCCGGGGCGGAAGGCCGGCCGAAGCAGGCGAGCTGATCGCGTTCCTACTCGGTGAAAGGGCAGCCTTCATGACGGGTGCGGCCATCAACATCGATGGCGGCACCGATTTCTGAGCTTCCCTGCATCAGAGCCCGATCCGGTCGGCCAGCAGGCCGCGGTGGAAGGTGGCGTCACCCAGCAGGTGTCCCGAGGACCGTGCTCGCTTGAAGTACAAATGCGCCGGATGCTCCCAGGTGAACCCGATCCCTCCGTGAATCTGGACGTTGGCCGTCGCGGCGTGCACGTATGCATCCGAACTGTGGGCCTTGGCCAACGACGCCGCGGCGGGTAATTCCTCCGCCAGTTCGGCGGCCGCGCCCACGGCGTAATAGGCTGCACCTCGCGCACATTCGATGTCGAGAAAGACATCGGCGCACTTGTGCCGGATAGCTTGGAACGATCCGATGGGCTTACCGAATTGTCTGCGCGCCTTGGCATAATCGACGGCCATCTCGAGGCAGCGCTGCGCCCCACCGATCTGCTCGGCGGCCAGCGCGGCAGAGCCCAGCGCAAAGACACGCATCAGCAACGGCCATGCCTCGCCGTCACGACCGACCAAAGTCGCCGGGGCATTGTTGAATTCGATGCGGGCCTGCTTGCGGGTCTGATCCAATGTCGACAGCGGCCGGCGCGTGACTCGATCGAACTCATCGACCGCAAACAGAGATATCCCCGCTCCGGTCCGGGCGACCACCAACAGCACACCGGCGCTGCACCCGTCAAGCACATAAGACTTGGCCCCGTTCAGAACCCACTCGCCACCCGCGTCGTGAGCTTGCAGATCGATTGCACCGGATTCCCAGCGGCCCGACGCTTCGGTGACCGCCAGCGTCGCCAGGGTGGCACCGGAGGCGATACCCGGCAGGTAGCGCTTCTGGGCAGCGTCGTCGCCACAGTGCAGAAGTACGTTGGCCGCCAGTACGATGGACGCGAAATAGGGTGCGGGAAGCAGTGCTCTGCCCATTTCCTCAACGACGATGCCGAGTTCGACGAACGTGAAACCCTGGCCGCCGAATTTCTCGGGGATGGCCAGTCCGGTCAGCCCGAGCTGGTCGGATAGCTGACCCCACACCGCCGGGTCATAACCTTGCGGAGATTCCATTTGTCTGCGCACCTGCGCCTCATCGGCCTTGCCCGCCAAAAAAGAACGCACAGTGTGACGGAGTTCGAGTTGTTCGTCGGTGAGATTGAAACCGGTTGCGGTGCTTGCCACGTCAGGGTGCCTCAGTCGCGCGACCCGTGGGGCTGACTCGCGGCACATCGTCGCCCCGGCGCAACGTACGCAGCCACTCACCGACACCCGCGGGTGCCGGAACTGGTGCATCGAAACGCCCTGGATCGGCGGCCCAGAACGACGCCCATGAGGGGAACGCATCATGGAATGTGCCGTCGTGGTGTTCGACCCCTGGCCAGCGGAGTTTGTTGGCGCCGACGGGAGGGTCCGTGATGTCGCTTTGAAACCAGAAAAGTGGTGTGCGGCGCACAAAGTACCAATGCCCGTTGCGGCGCTGATAGCTGTCGAGGTAAGCCAACAGCTCGATGACCCACGTCGACTCGGTCTCCAAATCGTTGCGCGAGTACACCAGTCCGCTGGCGTGGTCCGCGTCATGGACATCGATCACGTGGCCGAGGACGCCGTGGGCACTGCCCAACAGCGACCGACGGATCTCCGCGTCGTACCACTGTCGCAGCGCGGCACGTCCCTGGCGCTTGCCCGGTACGCCGACATCATCAACAAAAAGGTTTGCCAGAGCGTCGAAGTCGCGCATGTCCAGTGCTACGGCATATTTGGCGGCCAGTTGCCGGATCTCGTCGAGGGCCTCCAGCCGTGCGACACGCGTGGCGAGGTCCGCCGATTGCTCGGTCACGCCAGCTCTCCCGCCGTGAGCAGCTTGACCAACAGATTCTTGTCAATCTTGTTGGTGGTGGTGTAAGGCAGCGCATCGGCGTCAGACAGGATCGTCCACCGCTTCGGAACCTTATAGGCGGCAAGTTCATTTCGACAGGCGGCGATGAGCTCCTGCTGCGACACTTGCCGCGCCTCGTCGAGCACAACGACCGCGCAGACCAGCGCTCCCTTGTCGGTGTCCGGAACACCGACAACGTAAGCGACCCGCACTCCGTCGACCAGTCCGAGCACTGCTTCGATCTCGACGGGCGCGACGTTGGCTCCCGCGGTCTTGATCATGTCGTCGATGCGCCCCGTGAAGTACAGGTGACCGTCGTCGTCTCGGTATCCGGCATCCTTGGTGTGATACCAGCCGTCGGCGTCGAACAGCTCGCCGCGCTGCCGGCCGACCATCCCGCGCATCATTGCCACACCGCGGACGCAGATCTCCCCCGCGACGCCGTCGGGCACGTCGACGCCGAATTCGTCGACTATCCGGTGCTCGTATCCGGGTGCGGACACACCGAGCGATCCCCGTTTACTCTGGGGCACCGATTCGTGGGGCGGCCACCATGTGTGCGAACTGCAAGTCTCCGTCATCCCGAGCTGAGTCACCCGCAGCGAGGGGTCGGCTGCGCGTAGATCAGGTCGCAAGAGTGCCTGGTGGTATCCGGCACGCAGGCACGACAGATCCGTCGATGCGAAATCCGGGTGATTCGTCAATGCCGGTCCGATATGAGGGAAACCTGTTGCATAAGTTGCCCGTTCGGACTCAAGCAGGCGCAGTACGTCGCCGGGCTCGAACCGGTGCTCGGTTAAGATCGTCACCCCTGTCTGCATTGGCCCCAGGAGACCGAAGACGAGGCCGCCCACCCAGAAGAACGCCATGGGAACGTAGACCCGGTCGCATGGTTTCCACTCGTGCTGCGTGGCGATGAACCGAGAGTGTGTGATCGCAGTGGCATGCGTGTGGATGATCCCTTTGGGATCTGATGTACTGCCCGACGTGTAGATAACGACCAAGTCGTCCGCGCCGCGAACGGTCGATTCACACGCTCGCAGGAGCGCCTGCGGTACCGGTCGCGGCCACGTGCTCGGCCAGGTTCGGTCGGTGTTACCGAGTGGAAAAACGTTGCGCAGCTGCGGGAGTCGCTCAACGACCAAGTGTCCATCGAAGATGGGAAACCCTTTGGCGGTTTCGGCGACTCGTGCCAGCATGTCCTTGCCCAGCATGCTGTCGACCGACAGCAGCGTGTGGATGTCGGCGTCGCGCAGCACCCAGCGCAGTTCCTGCGGCTGGAAAAAGGTGTTGATGGGCACCGCCACCGCGCCGATGCGGGTGGCGGCAAGAAATCCGACGGCGAAGTCGGGACCATTGGGCGCCATGATCCCGACACGCACTCCTTTGGTGACCCCTGCCGCGATCAGCCGACGGGCCATCTCTGCGGACTGAGCATCGGCCTGCGCGTAAGTGATCCGCTCGACAGTTCCTCCCCCGACCGAAGAGACGACGAAGTCGTTGTCTCCATAGTCCGAGACCAGGCCGCTCAGCATCGCCGAAACCACCGGCGCGTATGGCAGCGGGTCGTAAGCGAATCTCCGCACGGACCCGCTCATACCAGACTCACTCCACCACCCACTGAGGTTCGCGCTTTTCAGCGAACGCCAGCATCCCTTCCCGGTAGTCGGGGTGTGTCAGCTGGTGTTGCAACACGTACCGGTAGGCGACGTCATTAGCCGCGTGCAGCCCCACGTCCAGGCTGGTCCACATGGCCTTGATCGACGCCTGGACCGTCGCCGGTGAAAGTTTCGCGATATCCAGTGCGATCTCCCGCGCCCGTTGCTGCAGCTGAACCGCGGGCACGACCTCGTTGATCAATCCAATCTCATAGCCTCGTTGCGCGCTGATGCGGCCTTGCTTGGTCATCAATCCCAGTTGCATGACCATCGACAGCGGCATTCTTCGCAGTAGAACGGCGGGTTCCAGCGCGAAGACGTTGCCGACCTTCAGATGCGTGTCGATCAGCTCCGCGTGTTCGGCCGCGATGATCAGGTCGGCGTCGGCGACCTGATGTAGTCCGCCTCCGACGACCATCCCGTTGAGGGCGCAGATGACCGGCTTCCACACGTTGTGGTGCAGCCGCGAGCCCGGGACCTTGTTGCGGATGCCGCCCTCAGCGGTGGCCCGGATGTCCTGGCCCGCAGAGAATGCCCGATCGCCGGCCCCGGTGATGATGGCAACCCGGATGTTCGGATCATCACGAACACGTCCCCAGGCGATGCCCAGTTCGGTCCGGGTCAGGTCATCGGTGGCGTTGAGCCGTTCCGGACGGTTGATCGTGATCGTGGCGATGTGCTCACTGACCTCGAACAGGATCCTCTTGAGCTCCACGACATCCCCTGGCATCGTTCCGTAGCAACTAAACACTGTAGCAGATATTGTCTTACCGTCCCGTCTTGTTCATGGCATCCATTGTCCACCCGACACCGAAATCAGCTGTCCGGTGATGTGTTTGGCGGCCGGCGAACACAAGAATGCGACGGTAGTCGAGACATCACCAGGGTCACCGATTCGTCCCGTCAGCGTCGTCGAACGCATCTGCTGCAGCTCGCCTTCGCTCTTGCGGCTCAGCAACCAAGGGGTCGCCGTGGTCCCTACCACCACCGTGTTGACGCGGACACCGTGCTCGCCCAACTGGACGGCCATTGCCCGGCTCAGCCCCTCCACACCCGCCTTGGCCGCCGCATACGCCGGCGGCCCGGTCCGCACTCCGTGTGCCGATACCGAACTGATGTTCACGATCGCTCCATCCCGTCGCGCCACCATCTGGCGAGCGGCAACCTGTGACATCACGAACGTGCCCTTGAGGTTGACGTCGACGATGCGATCCCAGTCCTCGTCGGTCTGGTCGAGAAAAGAGCCGGGCAGGGTCATCCCGGCGTTGTTGACCAATGCGCGAACCGCCCCGTGGGCATCGGCCAAATCGCTCAGAGCATGCTCGACCGCGTCACGATCGGTGATGGAGATGAGGACGGGGATAAGTAGACCTTGCCGAGCTGCGTCCGAATCACCAATCTTTTCAATCGCTTTGGCATTCACGTCGATGGCGGCCACCCGGTGGCCAGTGGATATCAACTCGGTGACGATGGCTGCACCGATACCGCGCCCGCCGCCGGTGACGATCGCGAGCGGATGCGACTCAGCCGACACGCCGACCGCCTCTGCTGCCGGCGGTGTGCTCGATCGCGGCGATGGAGGGCCGCACCAGCTGCACGGACTCGTCCATCAATTCCAGCAGATTGCCCAGACCTCCGCCGCCCACCCAAACATCGATGGCCGCGCGATTGGCGCTGTTGATCAGCGTCGCGGCCAGCCGGGGCCGTACGTCTGAGTCCACATCCGTGTTCAGCCACCGCGCGACTTCCGTCGTGAGCTGATCGATCCAATCTTCGTTTATCCGAAGCATCGTCGCGCGTAGGGCCGGCACGCTGTGGTACATCCTGGCGCGGGCGAGGAAAATCTCGGGTTGTTCGACGATTGCCAGCGCTACCGCTGACGAGGTCTCGGCGAGCGCTTCCCACAACGAGTCCGACTGAGCGGCGCGGAACCGCCTCGTGGCTTCCTGCAGCCGGTCGGCATAGCCGTCGAACAAGATGTCGTCCTTGGTGGCGAAGTGATGGAAAAACGTGCGAGGCGCCACGCCCGCAGCCGTGGAGATCTCTTCGAGAGTGGTCTCCTCGTAGCCGCGGGCCGTGAACAGCTCGATCGCCGCATGAATCAGAGCCTGCCGGGTGCGCACTCCCCTTGCCCGTCGTTGATCCATCAAAAGCCTCCCAGCGTCGCCTGGCCCGAACTCAACGCGACGACATTGCCCTGCAACGTCCGGAACCGCACGGCATCGCCCATCCGCCACATCTCGGTACGAATCGGGGCCCCGAGTCGCACCGGCTTGGCGAATCGGCAGCTCAGGGACCTCAACGATTGCGGCTCTCCCTGACCGGCCTTGTTGATCACCGCCCTGGCCGCGAATCCTAGGGTGCACAATCCGTGCAAGAACACGTCGTCGAAGCCGAACTTGCGCGCCGCCGCAGGGTCAATGTGGAGCTGGTTGCGGTCGCCGGACAGTCGGTAGATCGCGGCCTGTTCCGGCCGGATCGTATCGTCGGACACGTCATCCGGCTGGCCGTCCGGGTCCGGGTCGGCCGCGGGTCCGCGCTGGCCGCCAAAGCCGCCGGCACCGAGGACCATAGTCTGAGATCGGGCGATGAACACGGGGCCTGCCGCATCGGCGCCGCGGCTGGTCACTTCGACGGCACCGTGCTTGCCCTTGTCCCACACCGCCGAAACCTGGGCCGCGACGCTGAGTTCCCCGTTCGAACCGATCGGCCTGAGCAACTCGAGCGACTGCGCCGCGTGCACGATCGGATATGCGCCCAGGCCTAGCACGCTGCGCAGGTCCTTGACGGCCCACCAGTTGGCGATGAGCGCAAACGTCGGAAGTACCGCGGGACCGCACGCCTCGTTGAGCAACGCCAGCTCCGCCGGCGGACGCGCGCCAACCCCCAGCGCGTACAGAATCACATCGGTTTGATCCCACTGAAAGGTCGTCGGCCTCAGCGCTATTCCGACCACGGAGTCGGATAGGACCACGGCACCTCCTCGACTAAACGAATTGACGATATCTGTTCTATCGTGCAATATAGTGGCAGTTACTGCAACTAGTTTATGCGGACGGGAAGGACCGACATGAAGTTCGGCGTGTTCATCCTTGGCGACAAGCCCAACCACCTCAGCGGGCAGGAGGTACTGGCCAACGTGCTGCAGGAGGCGCGCTGGGCAGAAGAACTCGGCTATGACGAGGTCTGGCTGGCCGAGCACCACTTCTCGCCATACGGCATGCTCCCGGACCTGCCCCAGGTCGCCACCGCGATCGCCGCGCAAACGGAGCGCATTCGCATCGGAACCGCATGCATGGTCGCGCCCTTTCATGATCCGATCCAGTTGGCCGAACGTATCGCCATGGTCGACGTGGTGTCGGGCGGACGGTTCGACGCCGGCTTCGGCCGCGGCTACCAGGCGCACGAGTTCAAAGGCTTCGGCATCTCGATGGACGAGGCAACTGGCCGCTACCAGGAGTGTGTGGAGATCGTCAACCGCCTCCTGACCGAAGAAAATGTCAGCTATCAGGGCAAGTACTTCGACCTCGAGGACGTCACCATTTACCCGCGGCCCGCACAGCAGACGATTCCGGTGTGGGGCACTGTGATGAAGACACCGTCGAGCTTCGAGTGGCTCGCCGAGAAGGGCTTCGGCGCGATAATCGGCAACCCCTACCAGGTGGATCCGGATCTACAAGGAGCCTTGGACATTTACTTGGACGTGCAGGCGAAAAAGGGGCTCGAGGCGGCGACCGGGAACGTCTGGGCGCTGCTCAACGCGTTCTGCCACCAGGACGACGCTTTCGCCCGCAGCTATCCGCGTGAGAGTGTCGAGCTGTCTATCCAGACCCACCGCAAGTATTCCAACCCATTTGAACGTGGCGGTGAGATTCCGGCCGATTACAAGGCCTACTCGGATTGGTTCGACAAGCATGACAAGCAGAGCTACGAACAGGTGCTGAATTCACACCTGACACTGATGGGAGACCCCGACCGGATCGTGGAGAAGATGCGCACCGTCATCGACATGGGTTGGCGCAACATCATATTGCGGATGTCTCGGGGCGGCGCGATGGACCGCTCGAAGGTTTACGAGTCGATGAAACTATTCGCCCAAGAGGTGATCCCGGCGGCCTCCGAACTCGCGGCAGCAGCGGCTTGAGTCAGCATCTGGCCGAGCGTATCCGCGCGGTACTGGCGCTCGACCCGCAAGCACCTGCGATCGAGCACCAGGGCGTGTGGACCAATTGGCATGCACTGGCGGACATCGCTAAGGCAGTCGAAAGTCAGCTCACGGCGAGCGGTTTGGGCAGCGGGTGCCCCGTAGGATTGGTACTTCGCAATCATCCGGCGATTGTCGGCGCGATGCTTGGCGTGCTGCAAGCCGACGCTTGCATCGTCACGATCAATCCGTCCCATGGAGATGCCGGATTGGCATCCGATATCGGTGATCTGAGATGCCCTGTGCTGGTCGCACTGGACACCGACTGGCGGCGCCCCGGTGTCATGGAGGCCGCCGCCGGGTCGCTGGGACTGCAAGTCGGGACCGCCCCGGCGAGCGCAACAGTGGTGACCGGGCTGGAAAGGCCCGGAGCGGCTCCGTTCCGCGAAGTATCCGGCGGCATCGCCGTCGAGATGCTGACCAGCGGCACGACTGGCCCACCGAAGCGAGTGCCACTGGCCTACACCTCTTTCGAACGCACGATCAAAGCGGCAGGCGCGCACTATGGCTCCGTTGACGAGCAGGACACAAGACTGCGTTCGGGTGTCGCGATCGTCTCCGCACCGCTCGTCCATATGTCCGGCCTGTTTCGCACCCTGCTCAACATCTGCGAAGGCAGAAAGGTCGCGCTGATGGAGCGATTCCGGGTCGCAGAGTTCGTGGATCTGGTGGTACGACACCAGCCGCGTGCGGTGAGCCTGGTTCCCTCGGCGCTCGCTATGGTGCTCGATGCCGGGGTGCCGCCGGAGGTACTCGCCAGCGTCCAAGTGGTGACCTCGGGCACCGCGCATCTGCCCGCTGATCTCCAGGCCGCGTTCGAGGAGCGTTACGGCGTTGCGGTGCTGCCATCTTACGGCGCAACGGAATTCGCAGGTGGAGTGGCGGGTTGGAATCTCGCCCTGCACCGTCAGTGGGCGGATACCAAGCGTGGCAGCGTGGGACGGCCGCAGCAGGGTCGCGAGATCCGTGTGACATCCACGCACGACGGCACCGTGCTGCCCGCCGGGGCTCAGGGCCGCATCGAGGTGCGCACAGCCGGTGGGGACTGGGTGTCGACGACGGACCTCGGCCGTGTCGATGCCGATGGGTTTGTATTCGTCGATGGCCGCACGGACGATGTCATCGTCCGCGGGGGGTTCAAGATCACACCTGCCGACATCGTGGATGTCCTGCGCAGCCATCCTGCGGTCCGCGATGCCGGTGTCACCGGTCTGCCCGATGAACGACTCGGCCAATTGCCGGTCGCGGCGGTTGAATTGGCGGCCGACGCGGTGGCCACTCCGGAGGAGCTCTTGGCTTATGTGCGCGAGCGAATGAGCCGTTATCAGGTTCCGGTCCGACTGCTCGTGGTCGAGGAATTGCCTCGCACGCCTTCGCTCAAGGTGAGCCAGCCGGGACTGCGCAAGCTGTTCGAAGAGGTACATCAATGACATCCGCGACATCTCTGACAACCGACATCCGAGGTGCGGCCGCCATCGTCGGTGTGGCCGACGAGGTTTCACCGACTGGCGTCATCGATGTTCCATTGCGGGAGCTCGAGGCCCGGGTCATCACCACCGCACTGGCCGATGCGGGGTTGTCCCTGAGCGATGTCGACGGGCTGTGCACCTGCACCGGCGGCACCTTGATGCACTCGGTCGAGCTCGCCGAATACCTGGGAATAGCTCCGCGATTCACCGACGCGACGCAGACAGGGGGCTCGAGCTACGGTCTTTACGTCGAGCACGCGGCGGCGGCGATCGCGGCAGGTGCGGCAGAGACCGTGGTGATCGTCTATGCATCGACACCGCGGGCCGCGCGCAAACGCGGTGAAAAGGGCCTCGGCATCTTCGCGACTCCGGAGCGCCTGGAATGGGAGACGCCATTCGGGGTGATGCTCCCGATCAGTGCGTACGCGCTGGCAGCCAACCGCCACATGGCGACGTACGGGACCACCGCGACCCAGCTCGCTCAAATCGCCGTCGACACCCGACGCTGGGCGGCGATGAATCCTCGCGCGCACCTGCGCGAGGAGATCACCGTGGACGAAGTCCTGGAGTCGGGCTTCATCGCCGAGCCGCTACACAAGTTGGAGTGCTGCCTTGTCACCGACGGCGCGGCGGCGCTCGTGATCACCAGCGCCGAGCGTGCCCGAAACCTGGCCGGTCGCTCTGCCTTCGTACTTGGCGCCGCATCGGCGGCGTCTCACGCGATGATCTCCCAGATGCCAGATCTCACAGTCACTCCCGCCGCAGTCTCCGGTCCGGCGGCCTTCAAGGCCGCGCAGCTCAACCCGAGCGACATCGATGTGGTGCAGCTGTACGACTCGTTCACCATCACGGTGCTCCTGGCACTCGAAGACCTAGGCTTCTGCCCCAAGGGCGACGGCGGGCCATTCGTCGGCGACGGGGCGCTCGGTCCCGGCGGAATCCTGCCCGGTCAGACGACCGGCGGCGGCCTTGCCTACACCCATCCGGGGGCATTCGGCGCTTTTCTGCTTGTCGAGGCCACCCGGCAATTGCGTGGGGAATGCGCCGACCGTCAGGTGCCCGGCGCCCAGACTGCCGTGGCACACGGAACCGGTGGGGTGTTGTCGGCGACGTCCACGGTGATCCTGGGAACGGAGGCCACCCTGTGACTGAGACCCTGCCGGTGCCCCAACCCAGTGCCGTGTCAGCCCCTTTTTGGGAAGCAACTCGCCGACGTGAGTTGACAATTCAACGATGCGAAGCGTGTAGCCAGCTCGTCTGGTATCCGCGGTTTGTCTGCCCGCATTGTGGTGGGCAGGCACTGCGCTGGGAACGGCTCAGCGGAAACGGCACCGTGTACGCGGTCAGCGTGCATCACCGCGCGGCACTGCCGGCTCTGGCCGAAAGGGTGCCCTATTCGGTCGTGCTGGTGGATCTGGTCGAAGGAGTTCGACTGATGTCCAACGTTTTCGGCCCAGCTCCCTCAGTCGGCGACCGGGTTGTCGTGACCTGGGAACCACTCGACGACGGCCGCAACCTCCCGGTCTTCGAGGCCACGTGAGTGGCCCTGCAACTGACCCGCGAGGACTTGGTGATGAGACACATCGCCGCCGAGAATGCACGCGACTTGGACGCAGCGATGGCCACGTTCACCTATCCGCGTTACGAAATCATACCCACCGCAATGATTTTCGATGGCGACGAAGCCGTGCGCGCGATGCTACTTCAGCAGTGGGCGGAGCTGCCGTTGCTGCAGTATTCCGCTGCGGCCGTTTATCACGGCGACGACGGTTTGATAGTGGAGACAAGGACTACTGCACCGGGCACGCCCATCGACATGCTCAGCATCAATCTCTTCGGCTTCCGCGGCTCCGAACTCATCCTGGAGCGCTGCTACTTCGACCGAATGCTGCTGGCAGAGCAGCTGCAAACCATCCCGTGACACGACAGACACCAGATAGAACGATTGAACATATTTCGTCATATTGTAGACTCGTTGGCTAAAGCGGAGGTCGCGAAGGAGCAGTGATGGCTACACAGGTAGACGCCGAGATCCAGTCGCTGAGCAGCGATCGTGCCCTCGCTTTGTACCGCCTGATGAGCAAGGTCCACCACTGCGACAGGCGCGTCCGGAAGGGCCTCTCGTCCGGCGAGATTGCGATGAGCTACTGGCCCGTAGAGGGCCAGGAGGCCATGTCCGCGGGTGCGGGCCTGGCATTAATGGACACAGACCAACTGGTTACCACCTATCGCGGACTCGGTGACGTGGTGGCCAAGGGCATTGATCTGAGCGGCTACTTCGCCGAAATTCTCGGCAAGAGCACGGGTTTGTCCAAAGGCAAGGCCGGAGCGATGGGCATCTTCGACCCGGAGCACGGCGTCGCGTGGACCACCGGCATCGTCGGGGCGGGACCGCTGATCGCCAACGGCATCGCGTTGGCCGCAGCGCTGAAAGCCACCGGCCAGGTGGTATTGGTGAGCTTCGGCGATGGCGCAACGAGTATCGGCTACCTGCATGAGGCCCTGAACCTGGCGGCGCTGTGGTCGCTCCCCGTGATCTTCTTCTGTCAGAACAACGCATGGGCGGAATCCACGCCGGTGGCCGGCTACACACGCTCGGGGCGGCTCTCCGATCGCGCCGAGGGTTACTCGATGCCGGGGGCCACCGTCGATGGAAACGATCCGGTGGCGGTGTATGCCGCAGTGGCCGAGGCCGCAGAGCGCGCTCGGTCTGGCCACGGCCCAACCTTCATCGAGGCGGTCGGCTACCGCCTGCAAGGGCACTACTTCGGCGATCAGATGTCCTACGCCGACCCGGACGAGCTCGCGGCCCGCCGGGCCGACCCTCCTTTTGCGCGTTATCGCCGGCGCATCATCAACGGCGGCTCCGCCGCGGAGGACGAGCTCGACCGGATCGACGCAGACCTGGTCGCCGAGATCGACGCCGCCTTCTCGGCCGCCCGCGACGCGGATCCTCCCCCGGCAGACGAACTCACCCACGACGTGTTCGCGCGCGGCACGGAAATAGCCGTGCCGCCCGTCGGGCGCCGGGCCGCGGTGCCCGACGGTAAGACAGAAAGCCTGGGCCTGGTGCAGGCCATCAACCGCACCCTCGACCGCGCCATGGCGGCAGATGATTCGATCATCTTGTTGGGCGAAGACATCGCGGACGCCGCGGGCGGCGGCATGTTCAAGATCACCGCGGGGCTGTCCACCAAATACGGTGCCGCCCGGGTGCGTGACACACCGATCGCGGAGTCTTCGATCATCGGCGCCGCCATCGGTGCGTCGTTGGGCGGGCTGAGACCGGTGGCCGAACTGATGTTCATGGATTTCCTCGGTGTGGCAATGGATCAAATCGCCAACCACGCCGCGAAGATCCGATACATGTCCGGTGGTCGGCAGGGCGCGCCGATGGTCATCCGGGCAATGGTGGGCACCGGCGCCGGGCCGCAGCATTCCCAGGCTTTCGAGGCCTGGGCGATGCACACACCCGGTGTCAAGGTGGTGTGGCCCAGCACCGCCGCCGATGCGGTCGGTCTGCTCAATGCCTGTTTGGCGGACGACGATCCGTGCCTGTTTGTGGAATCGATGAAGCTGTACTACGGGGGCGGAAAGGGTCCCGTGCCTATCGCCGACTATGCGATCCCGTTGGGGCAGGCCGACATCAAACGCCCGGGCAATGACGTCACCATCTGCACCTACGGCACCGTGGTGCACACCGCGCTCGACGTGGCCGATCAACTGGATGCCGAGGGTGTTTCGGTCGAGGTTGTCGACCTGCGGACGTTGGTTCCGTTGGACCTGGCGACGGTCATCGATTCCGTCCGCAAGACCCGTCGTTTGGTGGTGGCCCACGAATCTGTTGGATTCTGTGGCCCGGGCGCCGAAATAGCTGCGGCCGTGGCAACCGAACTGTTCGGGGTATTGGTCAGCCCCATCCAACGGGTGGCGGGCAGTTATACGCCGGTGCCGCGCGCGGCCACCCTCGAGGCCGCCTGCCGGCCGGACGCTGCGCGACTCATCGAAGCCGTCAGGAGAATCGTGTGATCGAGGTACGGATGCCCAAACCGGGCGACGCGATCACCGAAGCGGAGTTGACCGAGCTCTACGTTGTGGACGGCGCTCACGTTGCCGAAGGTGATCCGCTGTACCAGATCGCTACTGACAAGGTGGAGATGGATATCGAGGCGCCGGCCAGCGGCGTCGTGGCCTGGAAGGTCGCCGTCGGCGAAACGTACAACGTCGGTGAGCTTCTCGCCGTGATTGACGACCAATGACAGCGCTACCGGAATCGATCGATGTCGATCTGGGCACCAGTGAACTCGTCGGTCGAATCGACGGCGACACCCTGACCGTCACCATCAATCGTCCCGAGAAGAAGAACGCCGTGACCGCCGACGGATACCACGGGATCAAGCGTGCTGCAATGATCGTCGCCGACGAGGCCCGGCTGAGCTTCCTGGTGCTGACCGGTACCGGCGACACGTTCTGCGCCGGCGGCGACATGAACGCCATCGGAAATCCGGACCGACGGTGGGACGCCTTCACCGAAGCCTATGACGGCACTCCCTTCGAAACTCTTGGAAGGATCCCGAAACTCGTCGTGTGTGCGGTCAACGGGATCGCGCTCGGTGGCGGCCTGGTGATGACGTTGTTCGCCGACTTGGTGGTTGCCTCCGATAAAGCTCGATTCCGGGTCCCGGACCTCACTCGCGGAGTCTACGAGGCATTCGTCGCCGCCCGCTTGCCGCAGCGGCTGGGCACGCTACGCGCCAATCATCTGATTTACGGCAATGATTGGATCGACGCACAGGAAGCCGAACGGCTCGGTCTGGTCGGCAAAGTTGTGCCACATGACTCGCTGACGTCTGAGGTCGACGCGCTGCTGGCACGCGTACGGAAAACGGGTCCAGTCGCTCGCGCTGCCGTCAAACGGGAGATGAGCCGTGCGCTGCCGCCCGTCGACGTCACGGGTTATTGGTCGTCGATCGGCACGACCGAACAGATCGAGGCCTTCACCGCCTTCCTGCAGAAGAGGTCACCTCAATGGCCGATGAGCCAAGACCGCGACGCATTCGTGCAGACGCGTCGACCGGAGTGGCTACCGGAACAACACGAGAGCTGACCTGAGGACTTTCCGCCGGTACCGTCACGGCGTGGGTTGACCAGCGTGCGAGCGAGATTCGCGTGCCATCCGGTCGTCATGAATGCGAACCAGTTCCCGGAATCCCAGCCGCCGGTAGTGCGGTTGCGGTTGCACTCCCCACCGGTCTTGCGCGGTCGCCTGCCCCCCGGCCTCCGACGGCCCACCGAACGGCGCCCCACTCAGCGGGTAGGGGAACTGGCATGTTCGGGTGTCGTCTGAGTAGGCGACCTTCTGCAATTCGTCGCAGATCTGGTGCATCGACAGCGTCGGCCAGCCGTACCAGACCACCAGGAATGGGACGAACAACGTGCCCTCGATGACCAAAGCGAACATGCACACGTAGATAGCCCGTCGCAGCCAGGTGTGCATCCGCTTGTAGTAAGGGGTGGTACCCGGCGGCAGGCTGTCGCGTTCGTCGGCAAGCGGAATTTCCAGATCCGATTCCTGCTTTTCCATGTCAGTACTCCTGGTCAGTCAGTGAAGATTTCGCGGTTGACGGTGTGCAAGTAGGGAATTGCGAGAAACGGTGTGATGTAGAAGATGTCGTAGATCCACCACGCGATTACCGGGAAGCCGATGTGCGTGTAGCGCAGATCGCCATATATCGTCATGTTGAAGGTGTAGCCGACCCAGATCACCACGCCGAACCAACAAGTGACGATCAGCCACTGGTGGCCCCACCGCTTCATCTGCAGGAAGGCGTACGCCGCAGCCATGCGCATCGGGAACACCACCAGGATGCAGGCCAGCTCCCACGACTTCTCGCCGGGAGCACCCGCGCCACCTATCCGCAGTTCGTTGTAGTGCCAGAAGTAGCCCGCATCGAAGAAGTTTCCCCACGCGACGGTGACTGTTCTGTTGATCAGCGTGTGGTTGGCGACCAGGTCCAGCGCCCAGCCGAAGCTGTTGAGCGCCGCGTCGATGAACACCAAAAAGCCGATCAGGGTGACCATCATGGGGCGCACCGACAAACCCGATCTTCCGGCGCGACGCAGAATCGTCAACCCGTACATGAAGATCGGGAAGCCGATGACGCCGAGCACCAGGGTGCCCATGCAGAACGCGCCCACCATGAGCCAGCGATCCGCTTTCTTCTGAATGCGCCGCGACTGGTCGATATGGTCGCCGTAGGTTGTCGATCCGGTCACACCCTCGACCAACCCGGTACGCCCCTGGGCCCTCGGAAAGTTCATCGATACCTCCTACCAGCCTCGTCCGATACCCATGTACAGCTGAATGAGGAACTGCGACAGCAGAAATCCGTAGATGAAGACCTGAAAGGCGATGAGCGCCCGTTTACGCTTTCTGTCCTGCTGGTTCATGTCGTTCATTCCCTTCCACACATGGTGGCCGTCGCGATCTCGCGCAGACCGTCGGTGATCGCGCCGTCCGTACTCAGCGGCGCCAGTACCGAAGCAACAACCGCCTCCAGCTCGTCGGCGCCGCTCGCGATGAGCCGCGCCGCGGTCACCACTACCCGGGTCGACGGTGGCTCGAAGTGGAATATCCCGTCGGCGCTGCGAATGCTATTGGCACACTTGACGAGACGTGCCGCCACCTCCGTCAGGACGCCGGATTCGCTGACCACCACCTCGACCTCGCGGTCGGATGGCAGGTAGTCCAGGGCGATGGTCACGAATCGCTGCCGGAAGGAAGGCTTGAGCTCCTTGAGCGAGCTGCGGTAAGCGGGGTTGTAGGAGCACACGAGCATGAACGAGTCCGGGGCCGGTACAACCTCGTTGGCGCGATCGAGATACAAGGTGCGCCGGTGATCCGTGAGCGAGTGCAGCACGGCCAGCGAGTCGTGCCGGGCCTCCACTACCTCGTCGAGGTAACAGATCGCACCGGCGCGCACCGCCCGGGTCAGCGGACCGTCGTTCCACACCACGTCACCGCCGGTGACCATGAAACGACCCACCAGGTCCGAACTGGTCAGGTCGTCATGACAACTAATCGTGACGAATGGACGGCCCAATAGACCTGCTACGTACTCGACCAACCGGGTCTTCCCACAGCCGGTGGGGCCGGTCAACATGACCGGCAGATTGCTTTCGTAGGCCTGATCGAACAGCTTCACCTCGTTGCCGGTCACACAGTAGAAGTCGGTGGTCATCAATCACCCCTGGTAGGTCGGAGATTTCGGTTACGCCGCGATCAGCTCGCGGTGCACTTGACCCAACACCCGCGGCAGGTCCTGCACCCTGCGGATCCGGCAATACCGGCGTGGACCGAAGACCTCGGGTAGCGGATCGACGCGCGTGGGGCCGACGCCGATGTAGAAGACGAAGACGCCGGCGTCCTCGGCCTCCTCGACGGCATGGTTGACGTCGGCCCACGCGTAGCGCCCCTCGTAGCCCTCATCGGACATCAACCCGTCACCGATGACGAGTAGCAAGCGCCGCCGCGAAGGTTGGCCCAGCAGCCGGTTGGTCAGGTGGCGCAGCGGCGCGCCGAGCCGCGTATATCCGGCCGTCCGCAGACCCTGTGTGCTGGGCGCGATGAAGCGACGGTCATCAAAGTCCTTCAGACAGTTCACTTCCACACGATGACGCGTGTTGCCGGTGAAGATGAAAACGCCGTGGCGTTCGCGGGCCGCCGTCATCGCCTGCGACAGCGCATCAGCACACTGCAGCTCCAAGTGGAAGATCCTGCCCTGATGAGTTCCGAGCGAGGAGCTGCCGTCCAGCAACAGACATGTCGTCACGTCCCGGTACGCCGGTACCAAGTCGCGGAACACCCGCCCGTCGGAACTATGCCCACAGGTGGTATCGATGAAGTGGTCTATGTAGCGATCGATGTCGAGATCGCAGCCGTCTTCGAGCCGGTTGCGCATCGTCCGATTCGTCCTCTCCTCGAAGAACCGACGCAGATCCGCGGGCGGCCGGCTGGGCAGCCGCGAACTATGAACATGTTTGCGCTCCAACACCGCAACATGGTTGGGCAGGAACCGCTCGGTCCAGGCGTTCCACTCGGGATATGGCACACCGGCACGTTCGTCAGGAGAGAACTCGATCTCTTCGTCCTCGGGCCGGCTCGGCGGCGGTAGGTTCGGATTCTTCACACCGCCGTCGCCCCCGACGGGGACGGAATAGATGCGGTACGCATCCTGGCGCCGTGATGTCCACGGCATGCGGCCCCACATCCGGTGCGCGGTGGCCAACGGTCCGGTGTGTACCGCACGCACCGGCAGTCGGCCCAGCAGCGGGAACACCGGAAGGGCCGCTCCCGAATCGGCAAGCTCCATAGCTTGATCCAGCATCGCGGCAGCATCGATCTGGCTTGTATTCGGATCGAGGCCGGCCAGGTGCCGGCCGCATTCGGCAAGCAGGCCGGGCCAGTTGACACTGACCCACCCCAACGCCACACCACCCTCGACCAGTGTTAAGGCCCTAAGCTCCTTGGCGGTAAGCTCTTCGATCGAGCGTTGAGCGATAACGTCTTTCGACGGCGAGCACTGCAGCGCAACCCCACAGGCCAGGGTTCGTCGGGTCCAACAGGCATACTGTGCGGGGTACGGAACGTTGACCACGGTACGGCCGGGATTCAGGCCGAAGCTGCGCTGCTCGCCCGATACCAGCCGCACGTTCTCGCGCCGTCCGGCCGAGAGCGCCACCGCAATGACGGCGCACGAGTGTTCAACTGAAAGTGCCTCTGGGGCATTGCTATTCATGGATAACACCATTAGTCAGAAGGTACCTATGTTGCCCATCACCCAGTACCAGAAGAACACCAGCGCGGCGCACCCGCCCCACGCCACTACGAAGCGAACGATGTCCTCGATCATGGCTCAACCTCCTCGTTGATCAGCGGACCGCCAGCCCGCGGCAAAAACTGGACAAGTAGTCATCGAGAACGGCATCGCGCAGTGCGACGGGATCACGGTTCGTGATCAACAGGCCATACAGGCCCAACAGGAAGAATTTCGCGCTGTTGCCCGGGTTCACCTCGGCATAGATCTCGCCGCGTTCCCGCGACTTCTCCAGCTGCTCGACAACCAGGACTGCGACCGGGTGCCGCGACGCATCGTTCATCTCGAGATCCGTTGCCGTGAAATAAATGCTCAGCACATCGCGGAACAGCACGCTGCCGAGATGATCCTCTTCGTCGACCACCCGTCGTGTCACGACCTTCAGCGTTGATTTGATGTCCGGCGCAGCCTCGACCGCCTCTCGAAGCTCGGCAGCGATCTTGTCCTCCTCGCGCGTCATCAATTCGAATACCACGTGTTCTTTGGTCGGGAAGTGAAAATAGAAGGTCCCGCGCACAACCCTTGCCGCCGCTGCTATCGACGCGACGTCGGCACTGTTCATGCCGATCCGTTTGAACTCGGCAATGGCCGCGTCGTAAACGCGCTCGCGGGTTTCGAGGCGCTGCGCCTCACGGCCAACCGCCCTCTCGTGTGCAGATGTCATGGGTGATGACGATAGGCTCGCTCGCCCGGCCACCTCAACGACCGCCGTCCCTGATGTGCGCACCCCTGAGTCAGCCATGAGTAGTGCTCGGGCCATTACTTGTTCCACCGGCGCTTATCCAGCGCGTACAACCACGGCAGTTGAATGAACGGCGTCATGTAGAAGATATCGAAAACCCACCAGCCGGTCACGCCATAAAGCGTGTTTCCGAACCGATGTGGGAAGTTCATCATCAGGTTCGCGAGGTATCCGACCCACAAGAACACGTATGCCCAGCCCGTGATGATCATCCAGCGCAGACCCCAGCGCCTCAGCTTGAGAAACGCCCATGCTGCCGCCATCCTGGCCGGGAAGATGCACAGCACCGAGAACAATGCCATGGCCTTTTCGGCACGGTCGAACGTGCCGCCGATGTGGGTGGAGTTGTAGTTCCAGTAGTATCCCCCGTCGATCATCTTGCCGAAGCCCGTAGACATAGCCCGCAAGACGTGGGTGTCATGGGCGAACACATCCAAAGACCAACCGAGCCAATTGATTCCGCCATCAACAAGGGCGAACACCGCGATCAGCGTGACTGCGAGGGGACGCACCCAGCCCAGGCTGCGGGCACGGTGCAGCTTGACCGTGCCGATGAGCAGCAATACCAGCCCGGCAGGGGCGAGGACGATGCTGCCGCAACAGAGCGTTCCGGCCAGCAGCCAGCGATCCGCACGGTCGACGGCCGACTGCGCAAAAGCCTCCGAATCCGGCTCAACGCGAACCCGCGGAACAGCGACGGTCATCTCACGACCACCCATAGCGCAGCAGCGCGAGCGGAAGAATCGCCGCCGCCCCCACCGACAACCCGACGATGCAGGCGACCGCAATGCCCATGATCACCTTGGTCAGAACGGGAACCCGTACGTAGTACCAGCTTTCGTTGCGGGTGAGATCCCCGCCGTCGTCCGGCGCCAGCGGATCATCGGCCGACACCGAATCCAGCCGGGTGATCAGCCAGCACCACGCACCGAGCAGCAAGGCGTCGATGACGAAGGTGCCGAACAGGATTGCGGCGTCACCGAGAAATCCATGACCGCTCCGGACATCGCCGGTGCCCGCTGGTAGCAGGTGGCCGTCACCGAATCCGGTGCCGTACCCATAGCGCGCGGCGAGGACGTAGGTGATGATCATGCCGCCACCGAAGAACACCGCACAGAACCCGGTCAGCGCGTAAATGCCCTGCCGACGCCTGCGGATCACTTCGTCCTCGTCACTGGGAAGCCTTTGACCTGTTGCCACCAAGCCCTCCCATCCCGCTGCACCGCTGGGCCCTGCCGGCGCCTATACGCCAGGGAACCTTACCCAGACCAATTGACGTCTGTCAATGACGGGCGTCAATTAAGTGGCGGACGGGGAGGCCCGTGTGACAGATATACACAAAGTGTTCTACTATTCACCGTGATGACGGAACTGCCGGAGGGGACACCCGAATTGACCGGGTGCCACGAGATCCTTGTGGCGCGGGATGGTCCGGTCCGGATCGTGACATTGAACGATCCGGACAACGCCAACGCAGTCAACAACACGATGCACACAGCATTCACCCGGCTGTGGACCGCGCTCGCCGACGACCCCGAAGCTCGAGCAGTACTGATCACCGGCGCCGGCGACTACTTCTCCGCCGGCGGAAACTTAGTCGAGTGGCTGGAAACCCACGTCAACAACCCGGTGACCCGCCGTGCTGGAATGCGCGACGCCCGCCGCATCGTGCGCGACATGATCGACTTTCCACTACCGGTCGTGGCGGCCGTCAACGGACCCGCGGTCGGATTCGGTTGCAGCATCGCGGTGTTATGCGACATCGTGCTGATGTCGGACCGGGCTTTCTTCGCCGACACCCACGTCGCGAGCGGTCTGGTCGCCGGCGACGGAGGGTCAGTGTTGTGGCCCTTACTCATGAGCCTGCTCAAAGCCAAGGAGTATCTGATGCTGGGCGAACGCATCAAGGCCGACAAAGCCGTCGAACTCGGCTTGGCCAACCGCGTCGTGCCGCACGAGCAGATCAAGCGAGAGGGCCTGGCGATAGCACACCGCCTCGCGGAGCTGCCTGCCCGGGCGGTGCAGGACACCAAGCGCACACTAAACCTGCATGCCCAGCGTGCCATCACCGGCATCCTCGAGTATGGAATCTCGGCCGAGACAGAATGTTTCACCACACCCGAGCACCGAGCCGCGATCGATAAGTTCCTCAACCGGTGAGCGACCCCCTGGTTCGACGCGAAAACCGTGACGGCGTCTCGCTGATCCTGCTCAACCGGCCGACCCAGCGCAACGCGTTGCGCTACGAGTCGTGGACGGAACTTTCAGCGGTGCTCAGCGAAGTCGTCGCCGATCGCGCCGACGGCGTTGTCCTCGCTGGTGCCGACGGATTCTTTTGTGCCGGTGGCGATTTGAAAACCGGCCCGGCGCACGGCGCGGGCCCATTGGCCGCAGCGGGACGCGTCGAACATGCGCAGCGGGTGATGGAGCAACTCAAGGCGGTCCCCGTCCCAACGATCGCGGCAATTGAAGGAGCGGCCGTCGGTCTGGGCTGGAGCCTGGCCCTGTCGTGCGACTTGGTGGTGTGCGCGACGGATGCATTCTTCGCCGCACCGTTCGTCGCGCGTGCCGTGGTGCCCGACGGCGGCCTGGCCTGGCGTTTGTCCCAGCAGTTGGGCCGACACCGAGCGGCATCCCTGCTATTGCGTGGCGTGCGTCTGTCGGCCACCGAAGCCGAACATCTCGGGCTGGTGACCGACGTCGTGCCTTCCGGCTCGGCGATTCATCGCGCCCTGGAGGTCGCCAATGAGCTGGCGCAAGCGGATACTGGCGCAATCGAGATGACCAAAAGGCTTATCAATTCGGCCGAAAGCGCTCAACTTGCCGCCTTCCATCCGCTTGAACTGGCGATGGCGGCTGTGGCACAGCACCGATCGGTGGCCGCGCAGGGGCGGGACGCCTTTTCCTAGTTTTCGACCATCAGCGCGGCATGCCCAACCCCGCCGTGGAGATCAGATCGCGCTGAATCTCACTTGTACCTCCACCGATCGAGTGCAGCAGCGATAGCAGCAGCCCCTCGGAGAAGTGCCCGTCGAGCACCGCGCCGGGATCATCCGGCATGAGTTCGCCTGCGAGACCGAGGATCTGTGCGCCCAGTGCACGCAACTCGGCGGTCAGTTCGGAGTGATACAGCTTCGACAACGACGGCAACGCCGGGTCCAGGGCGTCCGCGGCTTGTAGGTGTGCCACCCGATACGAGAGCGCGCGACCCACCTCGACGCGTTCGACGGCTCGGGCCACGGCCATCCGAGTGATCGGATCCGCGAGCGGATCGTGTGTTGAGCCCTTCTGCGCATGGCACCAGTCGATCAGCTCGTCCAGATAACGTTGAGCTTGCGCCGCCCTGGTGATGTTCGACCGCTCGACATCCAGCAACGCCTTGCCGACCTTCCACCCTTCCCCCTCGGCCCCAACGAGATTGGCAGCGGGTACTCGAACGTCATCGAAGAATTCCTCGGCGAACGTCGGGTAGCCAATCATGGATCGAATGGGCCGGCGGGTGATTCCCGGCGTGGCCATGTCGACGAGGAAGAAGGAGATTCCGGCTTGACGCTTGCCGGCCACCGGTGACGTACGAGCCAGCACAAAGATCCAGTCCGCGAGTACCCCGTTGCTCGTCCACGTCTTCTGCCCATCGAGGACGTATTCGTCATCCTCCCGTCGGGCGGTCATGCGAAGCGCGGCCAAGTCCGAACCGGCTTCGGGCTCGGAATAGCCCTGCGCCCACATACGTTCCGAGCGTGCGATGAGTGGAAGGTGTTCGGCCTGCTGCTCAGGGGTGCCGAACTTGAATAGGATCGGAGCCAACATGTTGACGCCGTTTGTATTCACCAGAGGCGCGCCCGCGTAGGCCAGCTCCTCACGGATGACAACCTGCTCGACGATGCTGCGACCGCCCCCCTCGTAATGGGCCGGCCAATGCGGCACGAACCAGCCTCGGGCATGTAACGCTCGACAGAAGGCAACCGCGCGATCATGCGCTTCCCGGGGCAGGTAGTCGGGGTTGGCCGCAGTGCGCCGGAATTCGCCGGGCAGATTCTGCGCCAGCCAATTACGCACCTCAGCCCTAAGCAATTCGGCGTTGTCGTCGCCGCCGAACCGGATGATCGGAGTGAGGGGCATGGCTCAGATGCGCTCGCTGGGTTTGGAGCCCTTCTTCATCAGCTCCGCCACGAACTGCTGAAACTCCTTGCTGCCGGTGACCATTGCCTGCAGGTCGTTGCTCGCTTGCTGATGAGTGCGGAATCCCATGGTCTCCCATGCGCGAATGATGCCCGACTTGGTTGCCTGCAACGTGATCAACGGCGCCTTGGCAATCTTGGCAGCCAACGCCTCGACGGTGGCCTCCAGCTCATCGGCCGGCACTACGCGATTGACCAGGCCGAAGTCGAGCGCTTCGGCGGCTGTCAGCCGCTGCGCGGTGTACAGGTACTCGGCGGCCCGTTTGTAGTTCATGAACACCCACGGCTCGAACATCGTCTCGGCACCCGGGAGCCCGAACCCGGGTACCAGAGGCATCTGGAACCATGCATCGTCAGAGCAGACGGTGATCTCGGGTATCAGCGCCCACGTTGTTCCGCCACCGATCGCGTACCCGTGGACCTGGGCGATCAACGGCTTGGGAAACTCCCACAGCTTGAGGACCGGCCACAGGAACAACTGCGCGGCAGACCGCCATACTTTTCCGGACGCGTCAAGCTCTGCCTTGAATTCGGGGTACGCACCGGTCGGGACATGCCCGGAGCAGAAACCCTTGCCATTGGCCTTGATAATGACGACCTTGATGTCGTAGTCGTATTGCGCATCGTCGAGAGCTGCATCGACACTGTGCACCATCTCGGAGGTCTGAGCATTGGCCGCGTTCGGGTTGTTCAGGATGATCCGCGCGATCGGGCCATCCTTCTCGTAGATAACGTGCTCGAGATCTCGGGTTTCCACGCTTGCGTCCTCCTAGACGGCCGACAGTCGCACCTTGATGGCGTAGTGCAACTATACAGATAATGTAATACTGTTCCTCATGAAAGGACGGTGCTGATGACGGCAACGGACCTCCGTTGGGATCCCTTCGACCGCACGCTGCACAAGGACCCGTACGCGGTCTGGAAGCGGTTGCGCGACGAAGCACCCGTTTACCACAACGAGGATTACAACTTTTATGCCTTGAGCAGGTTCTCCGACGTCATGGAAGCGTCGCTGGACACCGACAGCTTTTCCTCGGAGCACGGCGTCACCCTGGACGCAATCACCGACGAACCATGGGCCTCGCCGAAGGCGATGATCATGATGGATCCACCCGATCACACCGCGCTACGAAAGATGGTCAACCGCACGTTCTTTCGTTCGAAGGTCGCCCATCTCGAGGATCGCATTCGCACACTGTGCCGCGGCTATCTGGACGGCTATGCCGGCACAGACGGCTTCGACTACGTGCGGGACTTCTCGATGAAGCTGCCGGTGATGGTGATCAGCTCGCTGCTGGGCTTTCCTCAGGAAGACCATGACAACCTGCGGGTATGGTCTGATGCCCAGCTTCACCGCGACGAAGGCGCGCCCCAGCTGGGCGAAGAAGGTCAGGAAGCCAACACCAAACTGCTCGGTTATTACGCCGAACAGATCCAAAAGCGCCGGGCCGCACCGACCGACGACATCGTGGGCAACCTGATGGGATCCGATCTCGTCCAACAGGGGCACGAGACCCGCCGCCTGGACGACGGCGAACTGCTGATGTTCATCGCACTGATCAACGTTGCGGGGAACGAGACGGTGGCACGGCTACTGGGCTGGGCGGCGCTGACGCTGGCCCGCCACCCCGGCCAGCGGGCCAAACTGGTCGACAACCCAGGGCTCATCGCCAATGCTGTCGAGGAATTGTTGCGCTACGAGGCTCCGTCGCCAGTGCAAGGCCGATACGCAGTGCGCGACACGACTTACCACGGGACACTCATTCCGGCGGGTTCACGGGTGGCCCTGATCACCGGATCGGCCGGCCGCGACGAACGCCAGTACGAGAACGCCGATGAGTTCGACGTCGAGCGTGCCGGAATCCGCCATGTCAGTTTCGGGCACGGCTCGCACTTCTGCCTGGGCGCCGCATTGGCGCGGTTGGAGGCCCGCGTGGCGCTCGAAGAAACATTGGCACGGTTTCCGGTGTGGGATGTCGACGAAGAATCGGTTACGTACGTACACACCAACTCGGTGCGCGGCCCCGCTGGCGTGCCAATCCGGCTGTGACTTCCGATCTCGTAGTACGCACTGAGGGTGCCGTGCGCTGGTTGCTGCTGGACCGGCCGAATGTTGGAAACTCAGTGACACGTGCGATGCAGCGCAAGCTCATCGGGACTCTTGCGGACGCGTCGGAGGATCCCAACGTGAGGGCCGTCGTGCTGACCGGTTGCGGCGACAGGCATTTCTGCACCGGACCGGACCTGAAGGACCCTCAGATGCAGCCCAGAAACGACCGGGTCACCGGCGACGCGGCGCGCATCCTTCGCACGGGATCCCAGGCGGTGGTATCGGCAATACTCGACTGCGAAAAGCCGGTGCTGTGCGCGCTGAACGGTGTCGCCGCCGGGGTGGGCGCGAGCATGGTGCTGGCCTGTGACCTGATCGTAGCCGCCGAAAGTGCCAGGATCATTGAGCTTTTCGCACGCCGCGGGCTTGCGCCCGATGGCGGCGCCGCCTACCTGCTGAGCCGCAAGGTGCCGTTCAACCTCGCCAAACAGCTGCTGTTTTTTGGTGCGGAGCTTTCGGCCGCCGAGGCTCACCGGATCGGGCTGGTCAACAAGGTGGTCGCCGATGACGACCTGGAGGGCGAGGCGAGGGAGTGGGCACAGAGACTGGCGCGCGGGCCGACGCGCGCTCTCAACGCGGCCAAAGTCATGCTCAATCAGGCGCTCGACGTCGACCGGGATGTGGCATTTCGTACCGAGGCCGTGTTGGTGGAACAGGTCGCGGGAACCGAAGATGTCACCGAGGGGATGGCCGCGTTCGCCGAAAAGCGCGATCCGCAGTTCCGCGGCCGTTAGGGATAATCGGTTATCACAAACCAAGTTTCAGGCCAGCGCCCGCGTCTACGAACAATTGCTGACCGGTGACGTAACGGGATTCATCCGCAGCGAGGTACACCACCAGATGGGAGACATCCTCGGGTTCGATCCAGGGGACGTCCATCGCCTGCAATACCGGAAAGACGAGTTCGGCATCTTCGCGGCTGGGTTCTGGTAGATCGGGACGGAATGTCCGATACATCGGGAGATTGTGCAGCATACCGGTATTGACATTCGTCGGGTGCACGGTGTTGATCCGGATCCCTTCAGGTGCAAGTGTGAGCGCCAGTCCCTTTGTGTACTCGCGCAGCATTTTCTTGGCCAACCCGTAGCCCGCCCCACCCGGCCCCTGCGGCCCTCCGCCGGTGGCCAAGTCCTTCTGTTCGACCAGACCCGCGATGGAACCGGTCACGATGATCGATGCACCCGCACGCAGGTGCTCGAGGCCGACATGCACCGCATTGACGACGCCGATGAAGTCGACGTCGAACGCGTCGATGAACCCGCGGGACGGCACGTGATTGCCCAGCGGGCAGATGCCGGCGTTGGCGACGACGACATGCAAACCGCCGAGCTCGGCCACTGCTTCATCGATCGCTTTCTTCAGTGAGATGCGGTCGCGGACGTCGACAACGGCAGATACTGCTCGCCGGCCGGATTTCTCTACCAGCTTGACGGTTTCTTCCAGGTCCGTGCGCGTGGCGAGGGGGTATTCGTTGGTCTCGATGTCAGCGCAGATGTCGAGCGCGATGATGTCGGCGCCCTCATCGGCGAGGTGAACGGCATGGCTGCGGCCTTGCCCGCGCGCCGCTCCGGTGATGACGGCAACCTTGCCGCTCAGACGCTGCATTACTCATCCTCTCGATTGGGCAGTGAGCTTAACAGTAGTACATGATGTGTACTCTTGTAGAGGCCTGTGTTGGTCGACGGGACCGGAGGTTGAGCCGTGGCGGAGCCCGATGGCGTGCCCAAGGCAGACGTTCAGAATCTGCTCGCGCGCGAAGAGATTCGCCAACTGCCCCACCTCTATGCCGCCGCAATCGAAACCCGCGACATCGAGGCGATGGCGACCCTTTTCGTGCCACACGCACGCTTCGGCGATTACGGCGACGGGCACAACGGTCTGCGCCGACTGATGTCCGAGAGCGTCGAGGCCAGCGTTTTCGTGGTGATTCTGGTCGCGAACCACCTCATCGAACTCGAGGGTGAGGATCGCGCCGCCGGACAGGTCTGGGCGCAGTGCGTCGCGCAGACTCGTGACGGATTCATCGAGCAACTCCTCAAATACGAGGACCGGTACGAAAAATACGAGGGGCGTTGGCGCTTTGTGCAGAGACGACATCGCCTGTACTACGGCGTTCGCCGCCTCGCGTCGCCGCTGGCGCAGCGGGCCGCCGACTGGCCGCAGAGCCAGACCGGCGTCGGCGACCTGCCGTTGGCAGATCCGGTGTTCGCCGAGTGGTGGAGGGCAGCGGAAATCCCAGCACCCAAACCGGAATGGCCCCAGTGAGTTCCTACCGTCTCCTGGCCGAAGGGCTGGCGTTCCCGGAGAGCCCCGTCCCGTGTGATGACGGGTCCGTCATGGTCTCTGAAATTGCGGCCGGCCGAATCACCCGGGTCGGGTCCGACGGCACGACCCGCACGATCGCCCACACGGGCGGCGGCCCCAACGGGGTGGCCAGGTTGGCCGAGGATCGACTGGTGGTCTGCCAGAACGGCGGGTCCAGGTTCGGGATCGGACCGTGGCCGTACGACTTGGAGGGATGCGTACAGCTTTTCCGCCCGGTGGGTCCGCCGCGCCATCCGATACCTCCTGCCGTCCAGGTCGTCGACCACGACGGCAGCGTCAGCACCCTTGCCACCCAATTCACCACCCGATCGGGCGAAGCCGCGCCGTTGGTGCGGCCAAGCGATGTCTGCGTCGACGGTCACGGCGGCTTCTACTTGACCGACGCTGGAACGGTGCGCGGCCGCAGTCGCAGCGTGACCGGACTGCTGTACGGGACCACCGGCGGTGGACTGCGTGAAATCGTCTACCCATTGGAGATGCCAAACGGGGTGGCGCTGTCACCCGACGGAGCCGTGCTCTATGTGGCCGAGACGCGCACCCGGCGGATCTGGGAATTCGAACTCATCGCGCCGGGCGTAGTGGGCCGCGCAAAGGGGCTTGCCACCGTGCCTAGCGGCGGCCCCCTCAATGTCGGTGGCGCCGATGGAGTCTGCGTCGATGGCGACGGCAGAGTTCTGGTCGCAACCCTGGGTACTGGTGGTGTGACCGTATTTTCCGCGACCGGCGAGCCGCTGGGGGCGATTCCCGCCGACGACCCGTTGACTACCAACGTGGCGTTGAGCACCGACGGAGAAACAATGTTGATGACGCTCGCTTCGTCCGGCCGTCTTGTCGCCGTCGATAATTGGCGCGAGGTTGCCGGCATAACCCGCCTCGGTGCGTCGCGGTGACAATGTCCGGCAAGTTCCGTCGACGCCAGTATCCGCTGCAGTGGGCGGGCAGGGCGCTGCTGGTTTCGGGTGCGGTATTACCAACCGCGGTGGGGTCCGCGGTGATCGCCACCATGACCTTCTGGGCGCTGCCGACCGGTGGCGATTTGAGCCACCGTCACGTTTTGCTGCTCAATATCATTGCCGGTGCTGTCTATTCAGCGATCGCTATCCCCCTTGCTATCGTCTGGGGCTACTTCTGGTTGACCTTCCCCGCCGCCGCCCCCGACGGGGCCGCCCGCCGCACACTGTTGACCGCACCGGACCGAATGGCTTTCATCCACGGCACAGTGTGGGTCTGCGCGACGCTCGTACTGGTGCTGATCAATCTCCGTAGGCCCTGGCTTGCCACAACACTGGGCATCAGCACCGTATTGGGCGGAACGGTGACGACGGCGATCTCCTACTGGCTGTGTACTCGGGCGTTACGACCATCCGTAGCCAAGTTGCTGACCGAGGATCCGCCGACGCTGCCACGAGGTCCCGGGCTGCGGTTGCGCGGGATAAGCGCTTGGGTAGTCGGAACCGGCGTTCCGCTGCTCGGCCTGATGCTGGTCGCCGGGAGTGCCTTGGTAGTCGATTACCCGCCGCGCCGGTTGGCCATAGTGGTCCTGGTGCTCGGGACATCCGCGATAGCCAGTGGACTCGTCATCTCCGCGTTCGTCGCCGCCACCACCGCCGACCCCGTCGACGAGGTTCGGCGGGGCATGGAAAGCGTTCAGCGTGGCGACTTCGACGTGTCGGTCTCCGTCTTCGATGCTTCCGAACTCGGTTTGCTGCAAGCCGGATTCAACATCATGGCCGGCGGACTTCGGGAACGTGAACGACTACGTGATCTGTTTGGTCGCCATGTCGGTCGCGACGTTGCCCACCGCGCCGAGCAACTCGCATCTCGTGATGACCTTGCCAGCACGATGGGCGGTGTGAATTGCGACGTGGCCGTGCTTTTCGTCGACCTGATCGGCTCAACCAAAATGGCCGCGACCCTTGAGCCCGACGAACTGGTCACAGTTCTCAACGAGTTTTTCGCGATCGTCGTCAGCGTGGTCGAGAAGAACAAGGGCCTGATCAACAAATTCGAGGGCGATGCGGTGTTGGCGATCTTCGGCGCGCCCATTCCAGACCCCGACAGCGCCACTCATGCGCTGGCGACGGCGCGCGAACTGGATGCGCAGCTGAATCCCGCTGGCATCAAAGCCGGCATCGGGGTCTCGGCCGGCATGGTAGTAGCCGGCAATCTCGGCGACCCCAGCCGGTACGAGTACACGGTGATCGGCGACCCGGTCAACGAAGCGGCCCGGCTCACCGAGATCGCTAAGTCGTCGGGCGGTGTCACCGCCTCGGGGGCGGCGCTCAAGCGGGCAGAGGGGTCAGAGTCGTGCCGGTGGCGGGTTATCGAATCGAAAACCCTTCGCGGTCGCGACAACTCGACCGAAATCGCCGTACCGGCCGATTGATCGCTCAGGCCTTCTGGGCCTTTTGTTCTTCAATCTTGCTCATGAACGCTTCGATACCGACTCCACCGTGGCCCGCCATGACTTCGTCGTAGTCATAGTCAGGCGGGTTGCCGTCGTTCGGGCGCCAGCCGGAATCAGCGGTGCAGGACTTGAAGCCCTCCTCGGGGAAGGCATACCAGCGGCGCGTGTTGAGTTCGACGATCTTGGCTGCCTCTTCGTCAGGCACATCCGCCAGCATCTCTTCGGCGCGCGCACGGCTCTTTGGCCAGAATGAGTCGGAATGTGGATAGTCGCATTCCCACGTTATGTTGTCGATTCCGATCTGGTGACGCATCGACATCCCGACTTCGTCCTCGATGAAACATCCGGCGATGTTGCGCCGGAACAACTCCGACGGCGCGACCGTAGGATGGATGTTTTGATAGAACTTGTGCTTTCGCCAGACGTAATCGGCGCGCTCAACGAGATACGGCATCCAACCCACCCCGCCCTCGGAGAAGGCGACTTTGAGGTTCGGATGCTTGTGAAACACCGGCGAGAAGATGAGTTCGGTTGCCGCCGCCATCGATGTGGTTCCCATCAAAGTGATCATCACCGCGAACGGGGCTTCCGGCGCGGTTTGCGGCGGGAATCCACCACTGCCGAAATGCATCACCGCGGTCATGTTGGTCGCTTCCAAAGCCGACCAGACGGGCTCCCAGTAAGCGGTGTGATAGCTGGGCAACTTGAGATTCGTTGGGTTATCCGGTAGGCCGATGGCCCGGGCGCCCTTGGCTGCGACCCGTTCGATCTCGGCCACAATGAGCGCCGCGTCCCATAGCGGCGTGATCGCCATGGGAATGAACCGAGCCGGGTCTGTTGCGCACCACTCATCGAGGGAGAAGTCATTCCACGCCTTCACGCCGAGTAATGCGAGCTCCTTGTCCTCGCCCTCGAGGAAAACCGTGCCACAAAAACGTGGAAACGACGGGAAGCACAACATCGCGTGCACTCCGTCGATATCCATGTCAGCCAGTCGGGCCTTCGGGTCATAACATCCGGGAATCATGTCGGCGAAGCGGATCGGGTCCACACCGAACTCCTCCGGCGACTTGCCCGCGACCGCGTTGAGCCCGATGTTCGGATAGGGACGGCCCTCGTAGACCCATTGCTGCATCGGCGGGGCGCCGTCACGGGGAAAGTCGACGATCCGCGGCCCTTGGTCGGCATACTTCTTCGGCAACCTGTCGGCCCAGACGTGTGGTGGTTCGATGAGGTGATCGTCGACGGACAAGAGCTTCATCCATGATTGCAGCGGCATCGTCGCGTCCTCAGTTTCTCGGGTTTTTGCGGTACAGTACAGATAAACACTTTCTGCTTAGTTGACTATAGCGCCGATGATGATCTGAGCTCAAACAGGCAGCGCTGAGGAGCCACATGACGCCATCCCCGACCCCCGAGCCCCGCATACCGCATGACGATTGGGCTGACCAGGATCTGCTCACCAAAAGCGAGGCTGCACAGCGACTCGCTGCCGAAATAGCCGAAGTCACCGACAAACTCAGCGGCTCTCCAGCGGGAGGAGATGCCGAGATTTTGGAACGCCGACTCAACGGGCTCAAACAGGCGTATCAGCACATGACCGAGGATGCGCAGGATTGAGCCGGCGCCTCAAGAGCGTGGCAGGCCAAGCACCCGTTGCGCGACGATGTTGCGCTGAATCTGCGCAGTTCCGCCATAAATGCCGGCCGCACGCGACCAGACATAGATGTCCCATTCTAAACCCTCGGTGAGCAAGGGATGATGTGTGCGCAGATCCAGCATTGTGTGACCGAAGAACTGATCGGCACGGGACATGAGCAACTTGTCTACAGACCCCTCCGGCCCCGGAAGTTTCCCGTGTTGCCGCTCGGTCAGCGACCGTTGCACCTTGACTTGCAGCGCGCGCAACTCCACGTACGCCCGCCCCAGGCGAACTCGCGTTGCCGGCGTGTTTTCCAGCCAGCCGGTGCGGACGTCGTCTTCCAACCGCCGCAACTGTGTCGATAACCGGCTGATCCAGTTGATGTCGCTGGGACCGCGTTCGTAGGCGAGCAGCTGGTTGGCGATGGACCACCCCTGCCCGCGCTCCCCGAGTAGGTTTCCTGCGGGAACGTCCACATCGTCAAAGGTGATCTCGGTGAACTCGCGGTTGCGCGCGGCGTTGACTATTGGTTGCACTTCGATACCCGGAGTCGACATCGGCACCAGCAGCACCGAGATGCCCGCGTGCTTCGGTGCGGCATGCTCGGTGCGGCACAGCAGAAAACACCAGTCGGATACGGCACCGAAGCTGGTCCAGATCTTGCGACCGTTGATGCGGAACATCGGCACACCGTCGACGTCGACCAATTCCGCCCGCGTCTTGAGGCCGGCCAGATCGGATCCGGCCTCGGGTTCGGAGAACCCTTGGCACCAGCGCACCTGACCCGACAGCAAACCGGGCAGTAACGCATCGCGTTGACTCTCGGTACCGAACAGCCGCAATGCATTGCTGAGGTGCCCGACGCCCTCGATGGGCGGCGCGCTCGCACGCCCGAGTTCGTCGTTGAGAATCGCTTCGTAAATGGGCGCTTTACCATGACCCCCGCAATCCACAGGAAACGACAGCCCGATGTATCCGGCTCGGTACAGCGTTTGATGCCAGGCGTTCTGCGCGTCGGCGCGCGCCGCGGGGTCGTCGGGGATCGCTGCGTCGGTTGCATGTTCGCTCAGCCATTCGCGTAACTCGTTGCGGAACTGCGCCTCCGCGGTGGTGTCGTTGAAGTCCACGGCTACGCCAATTCCTGATTCGCCAACCGCATCGCCGCGATGTTCTCGTAATGGATCGACTCGTCGCCGAACAAACTGCGGTCGAGCAGTGTGCGTCGCAGCCGTATATGCGAGAGGTGCTCCCAGGTGATCGCGATTCCGCCGAACACCTGCACGCTTGTTTCCACCACCTCGCGGCCCGCCGCCGCGGCGTAGGCCTTCGCTGTCATGGCGGCCAGCCGTGCTTCGTCCACCGGCAGATTGTCGATTGCCCACGCCGCGTGCCACAAGCAACTGCGAGCCCCCTCGACCTGAACGAGGGCGTCCGCCAGCAGATGTCCGACCGCTTGAAACGAGCCGATCTTGACCCCGAACTGACTGCGTTCGCCCGCGTAGCGCACGGCGTCGTCGAGCGCGCCCTGCATGACACCGACCAAATCGGCGGCAACCACCGTCATCGCCAGCGACTCGGCTCGCTGCCAACGTTCGTCATCAATCGGATCTCCGGTCACCACGGCAGAGGCTGCGAAATCTGCTGGCGCATAACGAAACAGACGGGTGAGATCGAGGGCTTCGGCGGCGTCACCGCTGAGCGGTCCGCAGACCAGCCTGCGTTGGCCGTCGAGGTTTACTGTCGCGAGTGCATGGGTGGCCCCGGCCGCATCGAACGCCACTCCGTGCTGGCTCGCCGTCCCGAAACCCGACAGATCCGGGCTCAACACCGGCGCAACCCTCAAGCCACCTTCCGCGACGAGCTCGACCTCCTTCTCGGCGCAGGCCGCCTGCAACAACTCGGCAGACAGCACCGCCTGCCCCAACACCGGAACCGCGCTCAGGGACTTTGCGAGTGCCTCTACAACGATGACGGTTTCCACACCGCTCGCCTCGAGCCCGCACAAGGCCGGCGAGCGCAGCATCGGCACACCGATGTCGACCAGCTGGCGCCACTGCGCGTCGAGAGGCTCCCCGACCGGAACATTGTCGGGATTGGCGACCCTGCAGCTCTCCGCCAGCCGACTCGCGGTGGCGAGCAGTAGCTGCTGCTCTTCAGTGAAGGAGACGTCCATGGTCAGCGCAACGTCATCTCCACGCTCGTGTAGCCGCGTACCGTTGCGGTCAACACACGTTCGCGTGCTCCGATGGCGTAGTCAGGGAACTTCTCGGCGACGTATTCGAACACCAGTTGCGCCTCTCGGCGCGCCAGCCACTGCCCGAGACAGATATGGATTCCCCAGCCGAAATACACATCCGTTCCGCGCGGGCGTCCGATGATGAAGCGATCGGGGTCGTCGTAGCGGCGTTCATCCCGGTTTGCACTGCCCAGCAACAACAAGACCCAGTCGCCGGCGTCCAAGCTGATGCCATGGCGCTCGATGGGCCTCGTCAGGGTTCGGGCCACCCAATGGCTCGGGGTGTCATAGCGCAACGCCTCATTGACTGCGGCGGGAACGAGGCTGCGGTCTTGGATGATTCGGTGCCATTGATCGCGGTGTTCTGCGAGGGCGACAAGGCCGTTGGAGATCAGTTTCTGGGTGGTCTCCGATCCCGCGGCCGAGAGCAGATTGCAGAACATCAGCACCTCGTGCGCAGTCAGCGAGCGCTCATTGCCGGTCTCGGCGTCGTCGAAGGTCGCCTGGAGCACGATGCTGATCAGGTCGTCACCAGGGTCGGTGCGTCGCCGTTCGATGAGCTCACCGATGTACTCGCTGATCATCCGGTTGGCTTCGATCGCCTTGGCCGGCATGGCGACTTCGCCCTCCTCGCGGGTGAGGAAAGCCTCCCACCACACACGTAGCTGAGCGCGATCGCCGTGCGGCACACCGAGTAGGTCGCCGATGACGTCGGTGGGGACCGAAAAAGCGAATGCCTCCATCGCATCGACGGTCGTTCCGGGGCGAAGCCGGCCCAGGTGCCTGTTGACCACCGCTTGCAAAGCAGATTCCATGGCGGCCACCGCCTTTGGTGTGAAAAAGCCCTTCAGCACACCACGAATACGGTCGTGGCGAGGCGGATCCATCGAGATCACGGAGTATTTGCGGCCGTCATTGTCAGGGTTCTCCGGTGCCGGACCGAGCTTTGACGAGAACGTCTCCCAATCTCGCAGCGCCTGCGAGACATCGTCAAACCTGGACAGCACCCACCAGCGGTCTTCGGGGTCTCGGTATACCGGCGCCTCGTCGCGCAATCGCCGGTAGACCGGGTACGGATCGTCAAAGATCGCCTTCGAGAAGGGCGAATACATCAACTCGCTGGTTGCGGGCACGATCACGACTTTATCATCTGATTGAACAGCAGAACGATTTGTGACTAGTTGATCAGTCGCTGTGGGTGCGCTCAATCAGTTCCAGCCAGTTCCCGTCGGGATCGGTGACCATCAGCCCGCGGTTGCCGCCGTCGAATGTCACCGTTCTGTCGGGCCACGGACTTCCGCCGGAGCGCTCGATCCGCCGCACCAGTTCGTCGACATCATCAACGCGAAACGACAGGTGGGTGAAGCCGACTGCGTTCATCGGTCGCGGTCGAGAGTCGTGGCGAACGCCCGGTTCGAGGTAGCTGAGCAATTCCAGGCGAAACCCATCGCGCTGCAGGTAGACCAGGTCGAGAACCAACCCGGGCACCGCCAGCAGCCTGGACGCTTCGGGACCCTCGACGTGCATGCGGCCAACCTCCTCGAATCCCAGCACGGCGCAGTAGAACTCGACTGATCTGTCGAGGTCGGTGACGCAAAGCCCGATATGGCTGAGCCGGTGACCTGCAGTCACTGGTCGTCGAGCAGGTCGGATAGTAGGTGATTGTGTTCGCCTAACAGGGGCGGTCGAGACGGCGGCGCAGTTGGACCGGAGCTGAACACGTAAGGCGTGCCCGGATACGCGAAGGTCTCGCCCAACTCCGGATGACTGACGGGGACCCGAAATCGGCGGGCGGCAACGTGTTCGTCCTCGAAAGCCTCGTCGGGCGACAGCACCGCACCGGCGGGGAATCCCCGCCGTTGGCTTTCCAGGAAGTAGTCCTTGGCCGGCAACCGAGAAGCGACCAACGTGATTGCGTCGCGAGCCGCGGTCAGAATTGCAGTGGTCTCGTCGTCGGCACCGATCAGTGCGATGTCTACGGGAGCGTCGCGCGACGCGGCCAGCTCCAAGAACACCACCTCGGGCAGTTCTTCGGCGAGACCGAGATCGTTGAGCCACGCGATTAAGTTGCCGAACTCCTGCGGTTTCCGGGGCAGCACGCCGGTGCTGGCATAGGCTCCGTCTGCGCACCGAACCTGCGTCGGCTGACTCGGCGTGAAGTAGGCATGACGTCCGGTTTGCCGAAAGCACGTCTCGTTATTGACAAGCCAGTGGTAGGTCACCTGCTCGGAGCTCACGTTGCAGACCGCGTTGACGTTGACGTCGACAAGCTGACCCTCGCCGGTGCGGTCGCGGTGCGCGAGGGCGACTAAAGCTCCAATGGCACAATACAACCCGCCGAGATTGGCCGATTGATCACCGGCACCACGGATCGGCGGCAGCGAGTGGTCGTCGTAGCCGCAGTTCCATACGGGGCCGCCCCCTGCAAGCATCGTGAGGTCGGTGACGGGGTCATTTGGGCGCTCACTGTTGAGGCCGAAGGGGCTTACCACAACCCAGATCTGGGGCCCGCCACGCTTGTCACCCGGAGCGTGGTCTGCGCCCGAGATAATGATGTCGGCCGTCGCGATCAGGTGCCACAGCACGTGCACATCGGTATCGAGAGCGATTGTCACCGAACGTTTTCCCACATTGCCGCTCCACCACCGCAGGCTGGCTTCAGGTTCGGGCGCATCGAGGACAAATGGCGGCCGTGACCGGTGTATGGACCCTTCGGGAGGCTCGACAACGATCACCTCCGCGCCGAGTTCAGCGAGCAACCGTCCACCGACGGCGGTGAACTGATCGCTGATTTCGACGACGCGAATCCCGGTTAGCGCGCTCAGATCACACCCTGCTTCGTCAGTTCGTCCAGTTCCTGGTCGCTGTGTCCAAGCAACCCGCCGAGGATCTTCCGGTTGTGCTCGCTCAGGCACGGCGCTGCCCGCGAAATCCTCCAAGGCGAAGCCGACATCCGCAGCGGCAGCCCCTCGACGCGCACTGTCCCGATTTCCGGGTGCTGCACGGTGGGAAAGAGCCCCCACGCGGCCAGGTCGGGGTCCTCGTCGATCCGCTCTCGCGGCGATTTGACCACGCTGGCGGGAATGCCGGCGGTGGCGAGCTCGCTTGCCAAAACGACGCCGTCGCGTGTGGCGGTGCATGCGGCGATCAGCGTGTCCAGTTCATCAGCGCGGGCCAGTCGCTGCCCTAAGGTGGCGAACCGATCGGCCGAAAGTTCGGGTTCGTCAAGGACCTTGGCGAGCATGGCGGCGTCACGGTCGTCCCGGCAGGCGATGGCGATCCACCTGTCTTCCCCCAGGCTGGGGTAGATCCCGTGTGGCGCCATCTCGCCGAAGTCGGAGTGGTTGGCGGCGGGACTTCCGGCCCGGCGCGCGGGCCTCCTGTTGACGGTCCAGTCGAGCACCTCTGCGGGCAGCATTGCGATACCGGCGGGCACAGTCGCCAGATCGACATGCTGACCCTCGCCGGTGCGTTCGCGGTGATGTACCGCGGCCAGAATCGCGATGACCATGTAATACGCGGCGACGTGGTCCATGTAGGAAAAGCCCCACCCGGCCGGTTCGTGGCCAGCAAGACCCGCAGTAAAGGTGAGGCCGCTCAGCGCCTGCACGATCGGGCCCCAGGTCTTGAAATCGCGGTACGGGCCGGTGTGGCCGAAACCGCAGTTGGACACGTAGATGATGTCCGGTTTGATCCGCCGCAGCTCGTCGTCGCCAAAGCCCATCCTGGCCAGCACGCCGGCCGCGAAGTTTTCGCAGACAATGTCGGACACGGCGATCAGCTCGCGGAGCAGTTGCTTGCCGGCATCGGCGCGCAAATTGATTGTGACTCCGAACTTGCCCACGTTGTGGTTGTTGAAGCCGGCACCCAGATTCACGCCCCTGCGCTCGTCGACGAATGGACCCACGCCGCGAAGAGCGTCCCACATCCCGCGTGTAGCTGGATCTTCCACGCGGATTACCTCGGCGCCGAAAGCGGCGAGGATCTTCGTCGCGCCCGCTCCGGCCAGTTGGCCGCCCAGGTCGCATACCCTGAGGTGAGACAAGCCGTGGGTCACCGTGCAACAATAAAACAAAATCTGTTCTGCTGCCAATCACAAGATGCGGGTCGTGATCGCTTCCAGCTGCTCGCAGATCGACAGGGAATGTTCTATTGTTCATCTCTATGGTAACGATCGCAGCCGCTCGGTTCGATGACCCGGCGTTCTACCTCGGCGACCCGAACGCGACCTTTGCGCAGTTGCGCGACAGCGATCCGGTGCATTGGTATGACGAAGGCAAGTTCTGGGTCATCACCAAGTACGAAGATATCAAGTCGATTTCGGCGCGTCCCGAGAAATTCAAGTCCGAGCGCATCGGCATCATGATGGATCTGATCGCGCACCGCGAGGGCCGGGACCCGCAGGGCTATCAGACCCGCGGAATCCTTTTCATGGATCCACCGGAGCATCGGGCCCACCGCAAGGCCATCGGTATCCGCTTCACACCGGGTGCAGTGGCAAAGATGGAGGCGCGGGTGCGACAGGTTGTCAATGACATCCTCGATGGTCTACCCGACGGCGAATTCGATTGGATCGAGCGGATCGCCGAGCCTATTCCTGTGTATGTGTTCGCTTATCTGCTCGGCGTACCCGAACCGGACTGGCCGAAGGTCGCCGGCTGGGCGACCACCATCGCCAACGTCGGCAGCGGTGTGGCCAGTGACGACGACATGACATTGATCTTCGACCAGATCGGCCCTTATTTGCTGGGCCTTGCCGCCGATCGCAAGGACCACCCCCAAGACGATTTGCTCACGTTGTTAACGGAGGTGACAGTCGACGGGGAGCCATTCAACGACGCGCAAGTGATGATCTACGCACTCACGCTCCTTGCGGCGGGCAGTGAGACGACGCAAAGCCTCATCGCGGGTATGGCCGATTGCCTGGACCAGCATCCCGACCAGGCCGACGAGTTGTTCAACGATCCGAGCCTGAGCGGCAACGCGGTCGAGGAGGTGCTGAGGTACTGGACTCCGGTGATGAGCATGGCTCGGCAGTGCGCTCACGATGTCGAAGTGCGGGGTGCCAGGATCAAGGAAGGCGATGGCCTGCTGCTGGCCTACGCTTCGGCCAACCGCGACGAGGACCATTGGGGAGTCACCGCAGAGCAATTCATCATCACCCGCGAAGACGCCGCGAGCCATCTCGGATTCGGGGTCGGCGAGCACTTCTGCATGGGTGCCGCGCTCGCGCGACGTGAGGCGCGCCTGCTGCTCGAAGAGATCATCAAGCGGGCTAACGGAATTCATGTTGTCGGCGAGCGGGCGCAGCGAGCATCAGCTCTGGTACACACGCACGACCACTTGCCGGTTGTGTTGGACTACCGCTGAGGGGTTAGCAAATGAGCGGGCCAATGGCCGGGGTGCGTGTGCTGGAAGTCGCGCAGTGGACGTTCGTCCCTGCTGCAGGTGCGGTGCTGGCCGATTGGGGTGCCGACGTGTTGAAAGTGGAGCACCCGCGCACCGGTGATTCTCAACGCGGTCTGCGACAGCTCGGGAATATCAGGGTGGAAGGCGCTCGTAATCCCGTGATGGAGCATGCCAATCGGGGTAAGCGATCCATTGCGCTGGATATCTCGACCCCCGACGGCCATGAACTGCTGATGGATATCGCGCGGACCAGTGATGTGTTTCTGACCAACTTCCTGCCGGATGCACGCACGCGGCTCAAGATCGACGTCGAAGACGTGCGGGCGGTCAATCCGCGAATAATCTACGCCCGCGGCAGCGCGTATGGTCCGCTCGGCGATGACGGCGGCAGGGGCGGATACGACATGACCGGCTTCTGGAGCCGCGCCGCCGGAGCGGCCAGCACCACGCCGAATGATCTGAAGGGCGTCGTGGCTCAGCCGGGTCCGGCTTACGGCGATTCGATCGGGGGCATGACCATCGCCGGCGGCATTGCCGCGGCACTGTTCGAGCGCGAGCGGACCGGTGTGGCGCGTCTGGTGGACATCTCGCTACTCGGCGTTGGCGTGTGGGCGATGGGGGTGGCCGTTAATGCCGCCCTGGTCAGCGGCCAGCCGTGGGTAGCCAATCCGGCCGGCGCCAACGTGGCGCCGCACAACCCGCTTACCGGCTTCTACCGCACCAGCGACAACCGATTCCTGGGGCTGTCGATGCTGCAGGCGTTTCGATACTTCGCAGACTTCTGCACGCGCGTTGGCGTTCCCGAACTTGCCACCGATGATCGGTTCGCGAGCCACCAGCTTCTCGCCGAGAACGCCGAAGCAGCGGCCACAGCACTACGCTCCGCAATCGCGGCGCAGCCGCTCGAGCATTGGCGAAAAGTGCTGGCAGACTTCGACGGTCAATGGGCTCCGGTGCTCAATACCGTCGAGGTGGCGGCGGACCCGCAGGTACGTGCCAACGGCGGCATCGTCGCAATCGAGGGGCACGGCGAGTCGTTCGATCTAGTGGCCAGCCCGGTACTGTTCGATGAAACTCCATTGCGGCTCGGTCCCGCACCAGAATTCGCCGAACACACGGAGACTGTGATCCTGGAACTCGGCGGGGATTGGGACCGGATCGCGACGCTGAAAGACACCGGTGCGATCGGGTGATTGCTACTCGCTAGTCCTTACAGGTCTCTGCCAGACTCAGCATCTCGCGACCGCTTGATCGCGAGTCGGTTTCACCCACGCAGGACAGTGACGACACAGGACCCGCCACCGCCCATCGCCTGGGCCAATCCGATCCTAGGGTTAGCGACCTGTCGCGAATCTGCCTCTCCCCTAAGCTGACTGACCACCTCGGCTACCTGCGCCAGGCCGGTCGCTCCGAATGCGTGGCCGCGCGCCAGGCACCCGCCGTCGGTATTAGTGGGTAACCGCCCGCCGGATGCCAGGTCGCCCGAGCTCGCCAGTCTTGCCGCTCCCCTGACATCGGTGAGACCCAGCGCGATCAACGCGGTGATCTCCTCGCTGGCGCACATGTCATGGAGCGAGACGACACCGACGTCGGCGGGCGCGGCTGACGCGGCGGCGAAAGCCCGGCTAGCGGTGAGGGTGATTTGTGACGGGGGGCCGACGCAGGGCCCGGCCAGCGGCCAATCCGGATCGCGGGGCCAACTGGTCTGCTCGATGGCGGCGACCGCTACAGATCGCCGCACCGCGTCGGCAGTCACCACGATAGCGGCGCCACCATCGACCGAGGCGTGACACATCATCTTCGTCAACGGCTCCGCGACCATACGGGCCGACATCACCTGTTCGACGGTGACCTCGTCGTCATTTCGCCGCGCCGCCAACGGATTGAGCCGAGCCTGGTTGTACGACTTAGCCGCGACCGCACCAATCACCTCGGACGGGCAGTCGGCGTCGTGCAACCAACGGCTGGCTTCAATGGCGTAGTGCACCTGGGGCGGGAATGTGTCCCAGAATTCGACGGCCGCAGGGACTACTCCGCCGGGTTCAAGTGCAGATGTCTTCTCGTAACCGATTGCCAACGCGATTCGGCAGCGTCCGGACGCGACCGCCCAGACGGCGTGTCGCAACGCGACCATGCCTCCGGCCGACGCGCTCTCGATCGCAGTAACCGGAATCCCGGTGCGGCCCAGACGATGTGCCACCTTCAGGCCGGTTTGTGGCGGCGCCATCGAAGAAGAGGTGAAAACCTCTCCGACCGCTTCATACTCGAGGTCCGCGTCAGCGAGCGCCTTCTCGGCCGCGGCGACACCGAGGTCGGCCAGTGCGGTGTCGCTGTGCTTGCCGAACGGTGTGACGCCGACACCGGCGATGTGCGTGCCCGTCATGCCGAGCCAGCCTCGAAAACCAGGGTTTTCGCGTCACCCATGATCTGCTCGACGAGCCTGCCAACAGCACCGGGCGCGGGACGCGGTCCGGACACCAGCACTTGGATGCGTCCGTCGGTGGTGTCGACCCATGCGACGCTATAGCCGTTCTGGCCGAAGCCGGGGACCGGCGACTTCGACGGCACGAAAGTCGAGGCCCACACGGTCGCAGCGAGCTCAGTAGGCACTAATCATCCTTTCCTGACTGCGTTTGCACTGCCCAACGCCGGTGGCGGCGCCAACGGTATCGGCCCGTGCGGTGTGAATCGCCACGGCAGTCCGACCAACCGGGCGGCACCAATATCGGGATCGGGATGGACGATTTCAGGGAAGAACCCTCGCGCGGCCAAATGCGGGTCAGCCACCAAGTCTTCGGCGCACTGGACGGGCGCGGCACGCAGACCCGCCTCGATAAGCTGTGCGGCGGCATCGTCAGCCGGCAATGCGGCGACCAACGTATTCAACTCTTGCAAGCCACCAATGAAATTCGTCAGGTTTGCCCATTCTTCGGGCTCGATCAATTCGACAGCCACCCAGCGTCCGTCCGCGCCGCAATAGATCCCGCGGTGCAGGGAGTCAGGGGGGTCGCACTCGAGCTCTTCAGCTACCGAGGCAGCGGCCACGAATTCGGAGATTGTCGACGCGACAACTTCCGCCATGGAGAGATCGATGACCGCACCGGTGTCATGTTGTGGCCCCACCGCCCACGCTGATATCACCGTGGCGGCTACCACCGATGACAATGGGTCAGCGATCACCGTTCCCAGTCGCGCCGGACTTCCATCATGGCTGGTGGTCAGCCCGGTCAGGCCGCCGTAGGACTGGACGTTGTTCGCGTACACGCGATATCCGGCCATCGGACCGGTCGAACCAAAACCCGAAACCCGCACCGAGAGCTTTCCCGCACCTGCGATGGCTTCGGGGTCGACTTCCAGCCGAGCCAGTCGTGACGTGCCGACGTTTTCGATCAGCACGTCCGCGTCGGCGAGTGCCGCGGCGACGTCCTGCGCCGCATGACCTGACTCGATGAGCGCGCTCTGCTTTGAGTGGTTGGCCACGGCGAAATAGGCACCGCGTTCCACGCCGGGCTTCCCCGCGGCGAAAGGGCCCGTCCGCCGGTAGATATCAAGTCGTTCAGGGTCTTCCAGCCGCAGCACCCTGGCTCCCATCCCGCCGAGGAGCGTGCCGATGATGGGGCCCGCGAGTACGTGCGTCAGTTCGACGATGCTCAGATCCGACAGACGGCCCGTGCGGCACCGCTCGGAGCGGCCCCCGGAATGCGCCAGCCATGGCTGGTTGAGGACGGAGATGTCGACACCAAGGAGTTGCGCCGCCGAAACCGCACCACGCCAGCCGAACTGGGTTGAAGTCAGAATTTCGTGTGCCGTATTCACCGGTGTCGAAGGCACACCATGGTCCTGCAACAACGCCGCGCATTCTTCCTTGTCGCGGGTTTCTGCCCACGCCGCGACGTGCTGGTTGATCAGATCGGCGTGGTCGATGCGGGCAGATCGTTCGTCCAGTCCCGCAGCCCATTCCGGATTTTTCAGCGCGGCGAGCAACCCCCGCCATTGATGATTCTCAACCGCGGTGATGCGCACCAATCCGTCCCGACATTTGAAAAGACCGGACGGGGCTAGGTAGCGCCCGCTACCGGCCCTTCCCGGGCAGGAATACAGGACGTGGGCGCATTCAGGGAGGGAGGCGGTGAATGCTACTGCCTCCTGCACGGAAACATCAACGTAAACCGGCGCTTTCGTGCTGTTGCGCCGATCCAGACCATGCAAAGCCGCCAGTGCTGTTACGGCACCCGCCGCTTTCAGCGCGACATAGCCGGGCGCAGGCACCGGCGCTCCGTCGGATCCCGTTATTGTGGCCAGCATCCCGCCTGCCGCCTGGGCGATCAGTTCGCCACCCGGCTGCGGAGCGCGCGGCCCATCCAGGCCGAATGGGCTAACACTGACCACGACACCGCTTTTCGTCTGAGGCGGAGTTACCGCGCGATCGTGGTCAATGACGACGATGTCGTACTCGTCTATGAACGTCGCCAGGTCGGCCGACTGTTCGATTACCCGCTTGGCGCGGTCGAGAGTCAGGTCGACGGCGGCGACAGGTCCTGCCGGCGTAGTAATTGTCGGACCGAATTTAGCAATCGCATTGCGTTCGAGTACCCGTGTCGCATCGGCGCCGAGGCTGACCAGCAACGCGGTAGCCGCCCCACCCGCGATCCCGTCACCGAGCTGTAGGACTCTGACGCCTGTCAAAAATGAGTTCACGCGCTGCCCTCCCGGCGAGCGGTGACCGGATACCGTGCGCTGAGCCAGCGCGCGACCACATTCCGGTGGAACCCACGCGTGCCGAGAGTGGCTACGCTGCTCGCAGCTCGCCGCAGGTGAATATGAGCTTCGTGCTCCCAGGTGTAGGCAATGCCACCGAAAACCTGGGTGACGCCCTCGGGCACTGCCCGGAGCCTGTCAATACCCCAAAATGCGGCCAGGGACACCAGCGCCGCAGCGTCGGAATGGTCATGTTGACACGCATCGGCCGCCCGATTGACCAGGGCGCGACCAACTTCGACGACGCACCTCTGGTCGACAAGACGATGCTTGATCGCCTGGAACGTGCCGATCGGACGGCCAAATGCAATCCGCAGTTTGGCATATTCGGTCGCGGCCTCGTTGGCAGCAGACACGGTACCGACCAACTCAGCCAGTTGTGCCACTTGTGCACGTAAGGCCGCGTCCCGGCACCGGGATTCAGCGGCGATACCTTCTTCGAAGACCTGAATTGGCACATCCTGCAGCGATATTCGTGCCGCTGGGTTGTGGTCTAGGGGGGTTATCGGCATGCGTTCCACCCCGGCGCTCGTCGGGTCGACGACGCCTAGAACAGCCTGTTCACCCGTGCCAGCGCAGACCACCAGTGTGTCCGCTACCGTACCGAAGGGAACCACCGGCCAGATGCCCGAAACGGTACCCGCAGAGAGCTCCCCGCGTCCCGGCAACATCAAGCTGATGCCGTCATGACATCGATCATCGCACCAGGCAGCTGCCGCCGCGGCGGCGAGTGGGACAGGCGCGGCAGCGGCACCAACTGCCTCGGCCAGCACACACAATTCCCGCAGACTCCCGCCTCCCCCGCCACTGGCTGCACCGACCAATACATCCGGCCACCCCAACTCCGAAACCGTCTGCCACAAATCGGGATCGAATACAGGGCCCGGGCCGTCGAGCAAGCTTTGGAATCTCGCGAGCGACCAACTCCGGCGCAGGACGTCGTTAGCCGCTTCGCGCAGCCGGGTGAGTTCTACTGTGGAATCGGCGATGTCGGTCAACGACGACAGCACATCATGGGTCACGAGGCAGCCCCAACAACTTCTCGGCGATTACGTTACGCTGGATCTCCGATGTGCCCGCTCCGAATGTTGCCGCCCGCATCAACAGATAGCTCTGAGCCACATTGCCACCCTTGGCGGCGCCCGCCGACCCGCGCTCGAGGGTTCCGGCGGGCCCGGCGAGATCAATCCCGAAGTTGGCCATCGCCTGGTCCACCTCCGAGGTGAGCAGCTTGGCCACCGACGACTCAGGCCCAGGATCTACGCCACGGATGCCGGCGGCCGTTGCCTGCGCCGAGATCTGACGCAGCGCCTCCACCTGCGCAGCGAACCCAACGATTCGATCCGCGACGAAGCTGTCATCAAAACCGTTACAGGCCAGTGCATTATCTTGCTGAGCCAGCTTGACCAGAATTCCAAGTCTCCGCTCGATACGATGAGTGCGGCTTTGACCGACGCGCTCGTAGCCCAGCGTGGACTTGGCCACCCTCCAGCCCTCATGCAGCGGACCGAGAACGTTGGTGAGCGGCACCCGCACCGAATCGAAGTAGACTTCGTTGAACTCTGCTCTGCCGGTGATCTGCCGAATGGGGCGCACCTCGACCCCGGGTGTTTGAAGCGGAACTAGGATGTAGCTGATTCCGTGGTGCTTCTCGGCGGCGGGATCGGTGCGCGCCAAAATGTAGATCCATCCCGCATAGTGCGCTTTGGACGTCCAGATCTTTTGGCCGGTGATTACCAGCTCATCACCGTCGATCTCGGCCTTGGTCCGCAGCGCAGCGAGGTCACTGCCCGCTTCCGGCTCGCTGAAGCCCTGACACCACACGTCGGCTGCCGAAAGGATTCTCGGCAGATAATAATCGCGTTGCTGGTCGGTTCCCCACTGAATGATGGTGGGCCCCAGCTGATTGATGGCGCTACGGTTGATGGGCTCGGGCGCGCCGGCGGCGGCCATCTCGGCGTTGTAGATCAGTTGCTGCACGACGGATGCGCCGCGGCCCCCGAACTGCACGGGCCAGGAGATCGCGGCCAGCCCGGCATCGTGAAGCCGCTGCTGCCATAACCTCATTCGGTCGAGACGCTCGTTCTCGTCGCGCACGGGACCGCGCACGTCGGCAGACAGCGCTGACGTCAGGAACGCGCGGACGTCGTCGCGGAATTCTCGGTCGGCCGCGCCGAGAACCACACCATAATCCGGTTCGGTCACGCTCCACCGCGAAGGATCGAGGCCATCCGCACCTTCATATCGCCGTAGGTGATTGCCGTCGCGCCCGCCTTCGGTGCCCGTCCCGCCGCTACCTTCGGGGCGGACATGTTCAAATCGGCTATCTGGTCTCGCAACGCGGCGACGGTACAGTGTTGCCTGCCGAGACGCTCAACGCCGGAATAGCCAAACGCGCGCGCGGCATTCTTCCATGTGATGGCCTCGACCTCTTCAGGTGTGCAGCCTTTCAACTGGGCGGCCAGTTGTTCGGGCGCGTCGGGCCAACTGCTGTCCGAGTGCGGGTAGTCCATTTCCCAGCAGATGGTTTCCACACCGATACGGTCCCGCATCTCGATTCCCACACGATCGCGGATGAAGCACGACATGAAGTTACGGCGAAAGACTTCGGTGGGACTCAGGCCTTCGCCGAGATCGTCCCCCGTCCACGCCCGCTGGCGAGAGTAGATGTCCTCAAAACGCTCTAAGAGGAACGGGATCCAGCCAATGCCGCCCTCGGATAGGGAGAACTTGATCGTGGGGAATTTGGCCAGCACCGGGGAGAACAGCAGATCTGCCGTGAACCTTTGAGTATCGATCGGCATCATCGAGTTGTAAGCGAGATACGAAGTCTGGTCCGACGGAACTGGCAGGCCGCCGCCGGTGCCGATGTGGATATTGACGATCGTGTTCTCTTCACACAGTGCCTCCCACAACGGATCCCAGTGTGGATCCTGCCAGGGCGGCTGACCGTAGTTGCCGATGTGTTGAGGAGCCGTGATTGCACGACAGCCAAGGCCCGCCAGCCGATGTACCTCACCGGCGGCCAGTGCTGGATCCCATAACGGCAAAATCCCCATCGGGATAAACCGGTCCGGATGACGCCCGCACCAATCCTCAATGTGCCAATCGTTGTAGGCCCGCACCATCACCTCGGAGATCTGACGGTCACCCCGGTAGGTGAACAGCGCGCCAGAGATAGTGGGAAATGATGGAAAGCACAGCGAAGCCAACACACCCGAGGCGTTCATGTCGTCCACCCTGGCGTCGACGTCGTAGCAGCCCGCCCGCATATCGGTGAATCTGGACGGCTCGAAGCCCCACTCATCGTTCGGCCTTCCGACCACCGCGTTGAGTCCGATGTTGGGTAGCTGCAGACCGTCGTACACCCAGAAGCAGACCCCGTCGGCGTCCTCGACGATGCGGGGGGCGTCGTCGGCGAAGCGGCTCGGAACATGCCCAGCGAACATATCGGGTGGCTCGACGGTGTGGTCGTCCACGCTGATCAACACGAGGTCGAGAGGATCAATCACCTGATAGATTTTAGACTAAGGAACAGTATCTGTCTAAGTGTTCAGTGGCGCCCGCGCGCATTGGCGAAGTCCTGAACCCACCCGGCCATGAGGCCGTAGACACCCTCAATGGCCTCGCGGGCCGCGGCGTCATTGCCGATCGGCGAGTAGTCGATGTCCCAGTCGACAGAGGATTCTTCGTCAGACTCCGTGTCGTGAACGGTGTTCACCACCACGAATCGGCTGACCGGCATCGGATTGTTGGCGATCTCGTAGGATAGTGCGCGCCGATCGGGGTCGATCCAGATGAGCGTCTCGATGACGGGCTTCTCGGAGCTCGCGGCGATGAACCGTCGCATTCCGGCCCCTTCGCCCTCGACCCTGACATCGCCGGGTCCAGGGATCCAGCCGACGTTGCCGAAATCTGCGAGAACCGCCCAAACCGCCTCGGGCGACGCCGTAAGCCGCCTGGTAACCGTGAATCTAGGCATCCGCTGACCGTACCATCCACAATGTAACAATTGATCGACTACTGTACCTATGTACCGTCTAGTGCGAGGAGAGTGGCGTGAGCACCGACGCCCCCGGCGAATCCGAATACGAGGTCGACGACGACTGGGTTCGGTACGAGGTGGTCGAGCCGCACATTGCCCAAATCACCATCGACCGGCAGGAGAGGCGCAACGCCATACTGTCGCCCGAAATGCACGACCTATTCAGGGAACGACTGACTCGCGCCGAAGATGACGACGAGATCAAAGTCATCATGTTGCTGGCCGAGGGCACCGACTTCTGCAGCGGCGACGACGTCCGCCGACTGCCGGTGGAACAGGCGGGATTACGCAAGGGAAAGCGGCTGCCGCAGACCGCGCGGCTGGGAAACGCCCGACGACTGCACCGACACCTGACTAACTGGCTGGAATTCCCGAAGACGGTCGTGGCAGCATGCCAGGGCGCCACTTTGGGCGCTGGCATGAACCTCGCTCTCGCCGCCGACATTCTGGTCGTTTCGGAGGACATGTACCTCGCGCGCCCGCAGGCGCGCATCGGATTCGCCGGGTTCTCGACGGCGATGCCATTGGCGCTACTCAAACTGGGCCCCAATCGCGGCTATGAGGCCATGATCACCGGGCGCAAGGTAAGCGCCGCAGAGTTGCGCGATTGGGGGGTAGCAGCGTCGGTGGTACCCGCGGAGTCTCTGCGCGATGAAGCACTCCGTTACGCCCGTGCGATCGCGCACCATTCCGCTGATGGCCTGATGGTGGGAAAACATGCTCTGATCTCGTTCTGGCACGCCGTTGGGATGGCCCAGTTCGGAGACTGGGTTCCGATGGGCCACACGGTGTTCAGCAATCTGCTGTGGCGTGAGGACGAGTTCAACTTCATGAAAGAGCGAAGCTCCCGCGGCGGGCGAGAAGCCATGGCCGAGTTGGAGCGCCGGTACGCGGAGTGGGGATTCGAATGAGTCAACCCTATGCGACAGTTATACACCTGATGTTGCTATGTTCTGTATGCCACAAGCTTTGGGAGCTGAATGACGATGGGTGTGCTTGACGGACGTACCGCACTGGTCACCGGTGCCGGTCGTGGAATCGGAGCGGCGGTCGCCGAAGGCTTGGCGGCGGAGGGCGCAACCGTTCTGGTTTCTGATGCCGGCGTCAAGGTCGACGGAACGGGCCACGACTCGGGTCCAGCCGAGAGCGTGGCCGCCGCGATCACCGAACGGGGCGGCAAGGCTTTCGCGGACACGACCGACATCACCGATTTCGCTGCTTCCGCGGACCTCATCGACCGCGCCGCTGAAACACTTGGCGGCTTGGATGTCGTCGTAAACGCTGCGGGGATCCTCCGCGACGGCATGGTGTTCAAGATGAGTGAGGACGATTGGGACACGGTGGTCTCAGTGCACCTCAAAGGCACGTTCAATATCACGCGCCACGCGTCGGCCTGGTGGCGAAACAATCGCGGCGGGCAGTACCGGCTGATCACCTTCACATCGATGTCAGGGCTACAGGGAGCGCCCAGCCAGCCCAACTATGCAGCGGCCAAAATGGGTATCGTCGGCCTGACGTTTTCCTGCGCCAACGCATTACGTAATTACGGTGTGCGTGCCAACGCGATCGCGCCGATCGCCGGCACCCGGATGACCCAAGGCATCAAGGGCGGCGGAAGCATGGACTACTCGGAGTCCAACGCACGGCTGTCGCCCAAGAATTGCGTGCCCCCGGTGGTGTATCTAGCCAGCGTGCGGTCCGACTGGCTGAACCGGCGGGTCATCTTCGCCGGCAACGGCCGCATCAGCCTGATGTCCAATCCTGTCGTCGAACGCGAGATCGTGTCGGCATCGGGAACCTGGGACATCCCAACCGCTTTCGCGGAGATCGAGACGTCCTTCAAGGAAGCCGTGCTGTATCCCAACATCTTCGACAAACCACCCGCAAGCTGACTGATCGAAGAGGGTAACCATGACCGAGCTCGCCACCGAACGGATACCCGAAAAGTTCGCGTGCGGTGAGACTTTCGTACCGAAGAGCCGCTACACCGATCCGGAGTTTCTGCAGCTCGAGCTGGACCGACTGTTCACCCAGGTCTGGCAACCCGCTTGTCGCGAAGAGGAAATTCCGACTCCTGGTTGCTACTACGAGTACACAATCGGTCGGCAGTCCATTGTGATCGTGCGCCAAAAGGACGACAGCATCAAGGCCTTCCATAACACCTGCGCCCACCGAGGCATGAAGATTATTCGCGGCACCGGATGCTCGTCGAACAAGGAGTTTCGCTGTGAGTTTCATGGTTGGCGCTACGGCTTAGACGGTCGGTCATCGTTCGTGCCGTGTCGTGAAGAATTCGCGTCTCGTCCGCGCGACCAGTGGAACCTACGTTCGGTAGCAGTCGGCATGTGGGGCGGATGGGTGTTCGTGAGCATGGCCTCGAAACCGCCGGATCTACTCGAGTGGCTCGACCCGATACCAACGGCACTGGCACCATTCCGGTTGCAGGACATGCGCTTCCGCTGGCGCAAGCGTACCTTCTTGCCCGCAAATTGGAAGACGGTGATCGACGCGTTCATCGAGGGCTACCACACCCCTGGCACCCACCCCCAAACGATGCGGTCCGCTCAGGGCCCACGGCCGACCGCGGAACCGGCCCAGCCGCAGGAGTACGCATACGCGCCCTACACACCGACCATGACCTACAAGAACCACTCCCGATTCGTCTATACGCAGCGCCCTGAGCACGCCGACCGCGACACGGGCCGGCAGGAACTGGCGGCGCGCCCGGAGGTGTTCGCCAATTCGATGCAGTACCAGTACCTCGAGGTCGGCTCGCTGGTCACCGAGCGCGACTACCGCGCCGCGCGGCAACTGGCCAAGACCGAGCCGGGCGGGATGCCGCCTTTTGTGCTCTACCACCAGATGTGCGAGGAACTCGCACGCGCCGAGGGCGTTGATTTCCCGCAGATGTCCATGGAGCAATACTTCGCGGGAAACGGAGACTGGCACGTTTTCCCCACCATGGTCATCCTGGTCGAAAAGTCGTGCCTGCTCGGCTACCGCATGCTGCCTGACGCCGAGGACCCGAATCGCTGCACGTTCGAGATGTTCTCGCTGGAGCATTTCGCGCGCGGGGAGGTTCCGCAGTCGGAGTGGCAAATCTTCGACACATGGCAGGACCATGATGGATGGGGCGAGTTGCCTTCTCAGGACCTGCGGAACATCGGAGCCATCCACGCCGGGATGCATTCCGCCGGGTTCGACGGGCTATGGCTGAATACCGCGCAAGAGATGTCGATCCGTAACGCTCACGCGATCGCCGACAGGTATCTGTTCGGCTCCGGTGAACAGGCGTAGTGGAGGAATCTGTTCCGGTTGATCCGTGACACTCGTGTTGCGGTCTAGCGCCCGTGCTGGTGCGTAGGACCTGCTTGTTTCACACCTTGCCGCGACTGGGTGAAGTCCAGGGACGTGGTGTACGACGTCGTCGTGTGATTCTTCGTTGTCGTGGTTAGGCGGTTAGTGCTGCGGGTGCG
>NZ_JAPIYN010000029.1:11081-68434 GCF_035617725.1 Mycobacterium sp. 94-17 | reverse complement strand
GCCGCCCGGCCCGGCCCGGCGCCCCGCGTCCCGGCGGTGGCCGCCCAGGTGCTCCCGGCGGCCGTGACGGTGGCGGCGGCAACTACCGCGGCGGTGGTGGTGGCGGCGTCGGTGCCCCGCCCGGCGGTGGCGGCGGATTCCGCGGCCGTCCCGGTGGCGGTGGCGGCGGTGGTCGTCCCGGCCAGCGCGGCGGTGCCGCGGGCGCGTTCGGCCGCCCGGGCGGTGCGCCCCGCCGCGGCCGCAAGTCGAAGCGGGCGAAACGCGCCGAATACGAGAACATGCAGGCGCCCGTCGTCGGCGGTGTGCGGTTGCCGCACGGCAACGGCGAGACGATCCGGCTGGCGCGCGGCGCGTCGCTGAGCGACTTCGCCGACAAGATCAACGCCAACCCCGCCTCGCTGGTGCAGGCGCTGTTCAACCTCGGCGAGATGGTCACCGCCACCCAGTCGGTCGGCGACGAGACGCTCGAGCTGCTGGGCAGCGAGATGAACTACGTCGTCCAGGTCGTCAGCCCCGAGGACGAGGACCGCGAACTGCTGGAGTCCTTCGACCTGAGCTACGGCGAGGACGAGGGCGGCGAGGAAGACCTGCAGACCCGGCCCCCGGTGGTGACCGTGATGGGTCACGTCGACCACGGTAAGACGCGGCTGCTGGACACCATCCGTAACGCCAGCGTGCGCGAGGCCGAGGCGGGTGGCATCACCCAGCACATCGGCGCCTACCAGGTGACGGTCGAACACGATGGCGTCGAACGGCCGATCACCTTCATCGACACCCCGGGTCACGAGGCGTTCACCGCCATGCGTGCCCGCGGCGCGAAGGCCACCGACATCGCCATCCTGGTGGTCGCCGCCGACGACGGTGTCATGCCGCAGACGGTGGAGGCCATCAACCACGCCCAGGCGGCCGACGTGCCGATCGTGGTGGCGGTCAACAAGATCGACGTCGAGGGAGCCGACCCGGCCAAGATCCGCGGGCAGCTCACCGAATACGGCTTGGTGGCCGAGGACTTCGGTGGCGACACCATGTTCGTCGACATCTCGGCCAAGCAGGGCACCAACATCGAGCAACTGCTCGAGGCGGTGCTGCTGACCGCGGATGCGGCCCTGGACCTGCGGGCCAACCCCGACATGGAGGCCCAGGGTGTGGCGATCGAGGCGCACCTGGACCGCGGTCGCGGGCCGGTCGCCACGGTGCTGGTGCAGCGCGGCACGCTGCGAGTCGGCGACTCGGTGGTCGCCGGCGACGCCTACGGCCGGGTGCGCCGCATGGTCGACGAGCACGGCGACGACGTCGAAGAGGCGCTGCCGTCGCGGCCCGTGCAGGTCATCGGGTTCACCTCGGTGCCAGGCGCGGGCGACAACCTGTTGGTCGTCGACGAGGACCGCATCGCACGCCAGATCGCCGACAAGCGCAGTGCCCGCAAGCGCAACGCGCTGGCGGCGCGTTCCCGCAAGCGGATCAGCCTGGAGGACCTGGACTCGGCGCTGAAGGAAACCAGCCAGCTGAATCTGATTCTGAAGGGCGACAACGCCGGTACGGTCGAGGCGCTGGAGGAGGCCCTGATGGGTATCCAGGTGGACGACGAGGTGGCGCTGCGCGTCATCGACCGCGGGGTCGGTGGCATCACCGAGACCAACGTCAACCTGGCCTCGGCGTCGGACGCGATCATCATCGGCTTCAACGTGCGAGCCGAGGGCAAGGCCACCGAGCTGGCCAACCGCGAGGGCGTGGAGATCCGCTACTACTCGGTGATCTACCAGGCGATCGACGAGATCGAGAAGGCCCTGCGCGGCATGCTCAAGCCGATCTACGAGGAGAACCAGCTGGGCCGCGCCGAGATCCGCGCGATCTTCCGGTCCTCCAAGGTCGGCATCATCGCGGGTTGCATGATCAGCAGCGGCATCGTGCGCCGCAATGCCAAGGCCCGGTTGCTGCGGGACAACATCGTGGTGACCGACAACCTCTCGATCACCTCGTTGCGACGGGAGAAGGACGACGTGACCGAGGTCCGCGAGGGCTTCGAGTGCGGTATGACGCTGGGTTACTCCGACCTCAAAGAGGGCGACATCATCGAGTCCTACGAGTTGGTCCAGAAGGAACGCACCTGACCACCTCCGCCGGTGCAGAACGCCGAGGATGCAGAACGAAGTGATGAGGAGGAGGCGGTGAGTAGACATGCCTGACCCGGCCAGGGCGCGCCGGTTGGCCAAACGGATCAACACGATCGTCGCCTCGGCGATCGAGTTCGAGATCAAGGATCCAGGGCTGGAGGGCGTCACCATCGTCGACGCCAAAGTCACCGCCGATCTGCACGATGCGACGGTGTTCTACACCGTGATGGGACGCACGCTCGAGGACGAGCCGGACTACGCCGCCGCGGCGGACGCCCTGGAACGGGCCAAGGGCGCGCTGCGCACCATGGTCGGGGCCGGCACCGGTGTGCGCTTCACCCCCACGTTGACGTTCACCCGCGACACCACGTCGGACAACGTGCAGCGGATGGACGAGTTGCTGGCGCGGGCGCGCGCCGCGGACGCAGATCTGGCGCGGGTTCGTTCGGGCGCCAAGCCGGCTGGGGAGGCCGATCCATACCGGGAGAGCGGATCGGGCGTGGAGCCCGCCTTCGACGGGAGCATCGGTGACGACGACCAACACGAACACTGAATTGGGCGGCTCCGGGTTCGGGGCCCGCGTCGACGCCGCGGGCGCGGTCGCATTGCTGGCGGGCGCCGAGTCCGTCGCGGTGATCGCACACGTGCATCCCGACGCCGACACCATCGGCGCCGGGCTGGCGCTGGGCCTGGTGCTGGACAAGTGCGGCAAGCGGGTCGAGGTCAGCTTCGCCGAACCCGCGGGGCTGCCCGAGTCGCTGGCGTCGCTGCCCGGCTGCCGGCTGCTGGTCCGTCCGGAGGCGCTGCGCCGCGACGTCGATCTGGTTGTCACCGTTGACGTTCCGAGCGTCAAGCGGCTGGGCGCGTTGAGCGACTTCGCCGTCGCCGCCGGCGAGATGCTGGTGATCGACCACCACGCCTCCAACGACGTCTTCGGCACCGCCAATTTCGTTGACGTGTCGGCTGATTCGACCACGATGATGATCGCCGACATTCTCGACGCCTGGGGTAAGCCCATCGACGCCGATGTCGCGCACTGCATCTACGCCGGCCTGACCACCGATACCGGTTCGTTCCGCTGGGCCAGTGGGCGCGCCCTGCGCCTGGCCGCCCGGCTGGTGGACGTCGGCGTCGACAACGCCGCGATCAGCCGGACCCTGATGGACAGCCACCCGTTCGGCTGGCTGCCCCTGCTGTCGCGGGTGCTGGCCTCGGCCCGGCTGCTGTCGGACGCGGCCGGCGGCCGCGGGCTGGTCTACGCGGTGGTCGGCAATCAGGACTGGACCAGTTCGCGCCCCGAGGAAGTCGAGAGCATCGTCGACATCGTGCGGACCACCCAGCAGGCCGAGGTGGCCGCGGTGTTCAAGGAGGTGGCGCCGCAGCAGTGGTCGGTGTCCATGCGGGCCAAGGCCGACGTGGACCTGACGTCGGTGGCGTCTGCCTTCGGCGGCGGTGGACACCGGCTGGCGGCCGGCTACTCGACCAGCGGGTCGATCGACGACGTGGTGGCGTCGCTGCACACCGCCCTGAGTTAGAACGTCCTAGAACGCCCAGCTTCCCGAGCGCTGTACGACGAATCCGTGGTCACCGCTCGTGGTGTCCAGGCAGGCGACGAGGGCGTCGGGGCCCACCGCGCAGGTGACGTTGAGGTAGGTCAGCTTCTGGCCCGATCCCAGCGCCTTGCCGCCCGCCGGCAGCGACGGCGGGTTGCCGTCGCACCCGGCGTACGACATGCGGGTCAGCTGATAGCCCGGCCCCTTGAAGTCCACCGAACCCACCACGCAGTCGCCGGGCCGTGGGCGCCCGCCGGGGAAGGGGACGTCGTCCATCCCGAACATGTCGCCCTTGCACTTGATGTCCTGCGACGGTTGCGGCACGGGCGGCGGCCCACCGTAGAAGTCGCAGACCAGGGCGGACCCGGCGGAGAAACTGACCCGCGGTGCGCCGCCCGGCGCGCCGGAGCCCAGGTATCCCTCGGCCGGGACGGCGGTGAAGGAGTCGAGGTTGGGAAATCCGGGTGGCGGCAGCGCGCTTGCGTGCGGCACGGACCCCGCGATCGCCGACGCCATGCCCGACGCGAGGGCCAGCGCCGGCCCGCCCAGCATCCGCAGGGCGATTCCAACGACCGTATGCATCAGCTGATCGTATGGCGTGGGCCGGATCGCCGGGAGCGGACCGGCGCAGATCCGGGCGTCAACGCACCTGCGAGCGTCCGCGCTGCAGCACGGCCTCCCGGTTGGCGGCGATGTCGTCGCCGCTGGTCCGGAACTGGCGGGCCGCCGCCGCCTCCTGCCACAGCCCCGCGCCGGTCTGCGCGTCGTCGATGCGGTGATACGACGCCAGCAGCGCCCGCACCGCGTCCTGGTTGTTCCCGACGATCGACGCCGCGACGGCCCGGGCCGCGCTTAGCAACTGGTCGTGCGGCACCACCTCCGTCACCAGCCCGGCGCGCAGCGCGTCGGCGGCGGACAGATAATCCCCGGTCATGCTCATCCGCCGGGCCAGCCCGACCCCGACCTTCTGCGGCAACCGCACGCTCAGACCCCAGGTGGGCAGCAAACCCACCCGGGCGTGCGTGTCGGCGAACCGGGCGTTCTCCGAGGCGATCAGGATGTCGCAGTACAACGCCAGCTCGAGGCCGCCGGTCACCGCGGCGCCGTTGATCGCGCCGATCACCGGCTTGGTCAGGGCCGGCCAGCGCGGCGAGATGTCGGGCAGCGCCGAGGAGCCGCCCAGTTCCTTGAGGTCCAGCCCCGCGCAGAACACCGGATCGGCGCCGGTGACGATGACGACGTCGACACCATCATCGGTTTCGGCATCGGCCAGTGCGCCGAAGAAGCGGTCCCGCAACGCTGACGACAGCGCGTTGCGGGACTGGGGCCGGTTGAGCGTCAGGGTGCGCACTCGTTCGTCGGTGTCGATCAGCAGGATCTCGTCAGCCATCAGGTCACCGTAGCCAGTCGCCCGAGGCCCCTCTCGGCCGCCTTGGCGGCGGCGGAACCGTCGGGAAGCGGCGGCGGCGGGCAGCGCTTATCGTGGAAAAGATGTGCCGGAATATCACCGAACTGCGCGGTCTGCAGCCAGCGGCCACCGCCGAGGAAATCGCGGCGGCGGCCCGGCAATACGTGCGCAAGGTCAGCGGCATCACCCACCCCTCGGCGGCCAATGTCGCCGCATTCGAGGCGGCGGTTGCCGAGGTCACCGAGACGACGGCGCGGCTGCTGGGGCAGCTGCCACCGCGGCGCCAGCCGCCCAAGTCGGTCCCGCCGTTGCGACGGCCCGAGGTGCTGGCGCGCACGGCTGGCTCGAAATGACCGCCGTTACAACGGTTCCCGCGCTCAAGGAATGGAGCGCCGCGGTGCATGCGCTGCTGGACGGCCGCCAGCGGGTGTTGCTGCGCAAGGGCGGCATCGGGGAGAAGCGATTCGAACTGGCCGCGCGCGAATTCCTGTTGTTCCCGACGGTCGCGCACAGCCACGCCGAGCGGGTGCGCGCCGAGTATCGGGACCTGCTTGCACCGGCGGCCGCCGACTGCACCGACGAGGAGCTGGTGATCCGGGCCGCCGCGAAAGTGGTTGCGGCGGTACCGGTTGAGCGCCCGGACGGCCTTGCGGCCATCGAGGACCTGCACATCTGGACCGCCGACTCGGTGCGCGCCGACCGGCTCGATTTTCGTCCCAGGCACAAGCTGGCCGTGCTGGTGGTGTCGGTGATCCCGCTGGCCGAGCCGGTCCGGCTGACCCGGACCGCGGACTACGGCGGCTGCAAGAGCTGGGTTGAGCTGCCGATGCAGGCGCTGCTGCGCGAACCCGTTCACGACCAAGCGAACCTGGCCGCCGTCGCCGCCCGGGTCCGCGCCGCCGTCGGCTGAGACAGCGGCCGGGGCCGTCGAGCGGAATCAGAACTTGTAATAGGGCACGAGGTCGTTGGCGCGCTGCAGGTTGGTCTGCATGCAGTCGACCTCGGGGTTGGAGTAGACGGTCGAGTAGTACAGCGCCTGCTGCAGCACCCCGTAGCTGGTCTTGAACACGACCATGCAGGAGTAGAACCAGTAGCTGTTGTGGTAGGTCGGCTTGAGCACCCAGTATTGCGCGGCGCGATGGCCCGCGATCGTCGTCTCCACCGCATCGGCGGGCAGCGACTGCTCGTAGGTGCGCCAGATGATCGGCTCGACGGCCACCTGGTAGTTCCCGGCGTCGAAGTGGCAGCGCAGCCCGTCTTCGTGTTCGGGCGGTGTGAAGCCCAGGCCGAGCCGCTGGATGACATCGAACGGGATGTCCTCGCACGCGTCGAACGGGCGCGGATCGGTGGTCGCGACGATCGGGCTCTTCATGGTGGTTTCCAGCGGCTGGGCGGTCGACCTCAGCTCGACGGACCGGTCGGCGCCACTCGTCCCGGCCGGGGCGGTCACCACGCCCACCGTGCCGCCGATGGCCGCTGTGAGCAGCGCGCCCAGCGCCCCCATCAGACGAACATTGGCGAACACGACACCCCCTGACGCCCCAGCGGTCCTTTGGGGGGAGTGTACAAGTCCGGTCTGCGACGCCACAGCCAAACCTGAACTTGTTCTAACTTGCCCGCCCGCGGCGCCAACTGCCGCCCATCGCACGGCCCCGCCGGGGCCGGGTCGTTAGGGTGGATGATCGTGGCTGGGCATACATCAGGGCAGGAATCGACCGGCGGTGGGCAACCGACACTGTGGGCGGTGTCCGACCTGCATACCGGTCACCTCGGCAACAAGCCGGTCACCGAGTCGCTGCATCCCTCGTCGCCGGATGACTGGCTGATCGTCGCCGGCGATGTCGCCGAACGCACCGACGAGATTCGTTGGGCGCTTGACCTGCTGCGACGGCGCTTCGCCAAGGTGATCTGGGTGCCGGGAAACCACGAGCTGTGGACCACCACCCGCGACCCGGTGCAGGTTTTCGGCAAGAAACGCTATGACTACCTGGTCAACATGTGCGACGAGATGGGCGTCGTCACGCCCGAGCACCCGTTCCCGGTGTGGACCGAGCGCGGCGGCCCGGCCACGATCGTGCCGATGTTCCTGCTCTACGACTACAGCTTCTTGCCCGAGGGGGCCTTGAGCAAAGCCGAGGGCCTGGCGATCGCGCGCGAACGCAACGTGGTGGCCACCGACGAGTTCCTGCTCTCCCCGGAGCCGTATCCCACCCGCGAGGCGTGGTGCCGCGAGCGTCTCCAGGTCACCCGTGCCCGCCTCGAAGAGCTGGACTGGATGACGCCGACCGTCCTGGTGAACCACTTCCCCTTGGTCCGCGACCCCTGCGACGCGCTGTTCTATCCGGAGTTCTCGCTGTGGTGCGGGACCACCAAGACCGCCGACTGGCACACCCGCTACAACGCCGTCTGCTCGGTCTACGGCCACCTGCATATCCCGCGCACCACCTGGTACGACGACGTGCGCTTCGAGGAAGTGTCGGTGGGCTATCCGCGCGAGTGGCGCCGCCGCAGGCCGCCAAGCTGGCTGCGCCAGGTGCTGCCGGATCCGAAGTATGCCCCGGGCGACCTCAACGACTTCGGTGGCCACTTCGAGATCACCCCCGAGATGCGGCGGCAGGCCACGCAGTTCCGGGAACGGTTGCGGCAGCGGCAATCACGATGACTTCAGGCATCCTGGTTTCTTCGGTCTTGCCGGTGGCCGACGGCCTAGCCTACTCCGAGTTGTATTCCGACCCGCCCGACCTCGCGCCGCTGCCCGAAGAGGAGCCGCTGATCGCCAGGTCGGTGGCCAAGCGGCGCAACGAGTTCATCACCGTCCGGCACTGCGCGCGCATCGCGCTGGGCGAGCTCGGCCTGCCGCCGGTGCCGATCCTCAAGGGCGAGAAGGGTGAACCCTGCTGGCCCGACGGCGTGGTGGGCAGCCTCACCCACTGCACGGGCTATCGGGGTGCGGTGGTGGGCCGCACCGAGGCGGTGCGCTCGGTGGGCATCGACGCCGAACCACACGACGTGCTGCCCGAGGGCGTGCTGAACGCGATCAGTCTGCCGGCCGAACGCAACGAAATCCCCGCCAACCTGTCGGGCGATCTGCACTGGGACCGAATCTTGTTCTGCGCCAAGGAGGCAACGTACAAGGCCTGGTTCCCGCTGACCAAACGGTGGCTGGGCTTCGAGGACGCCCACATCGCGTTCGAGGCCGACGGTCCCGGGGCGGCGACCGGCGGCTTCGTGTCGCGGATCCTGATCGATCCGCAGGCGCTGTCCGGCCCGCCCCTGACCGAGCTGCGCGGCCGGTGGTCGGTGCAGCGCGGACTGGTGCTCACCGCCATCGTGTTATGAGCGAAAGCCCTTGTGGGCCGGGGATTGTCGTCGTCGACAAGCCGTCCGGGATGACCAGTCACGACGTGGTCGGCCGCTGTCGCCGGATCTTTGCCACCCGCCGGGTGGGCCACGCGGGAACGCTGGACCCGATGGCCACGGGCGTGCTGGTGATCGGCGTCGAACGCGCCACCAAGATCCTGGGCCTGTTGACCGCGACCGCCAAGTCCTACACCGCCACCATCCGGCTGGGCCAGAGCACGTCCACCGACGATGCCGAAGGCGAACTGGTGCAACGCGTCTCGGCGCGGCACCTGACGGGCGAGGCGATCGAGTCCGCCGTGGGCGGGCTGCGGGGCGACATCGATCAGGTGCCGTCGACGGTCAGCGCCATCAAGATCGACGGCAAGCGCGCCTACCGGCTGGTCCGCGAGGGCCAGACCGTCGAGCTCAAGGCCCGGCCGGTGCGCATCGACCGCTTCGAGGTGTGCGACGTCCGGCGCGGACCCGATGTTGTGGATCTCGATGTGGTGGATCTCGATGTCGAGGTCGACTGCTCGTCGGGAACCTACATCCGCGCCCTGGCCCGCGATGTCGGCGCCGCGCTGGGGGTGGGCGGGCACCTGACGGCGTTGCGGCGAGTCCGCGTCGGGCGCTTCGGGCTCGATCAGGCGTACCCGCTCGACGAACTGGCGCAGCGCCCGGGGCTCAGCTACAGCCTGGACGAGGCCTGCCTGTTGACCTTCCCGCGCCGCGACCTGTCCGCCGGGGAAGCCGAGGCGACCGGCCACGGCCGGCCGCTACCACCGGCGGGTATCGACGGCGTCTACGCCGCCTGCGACCCCGACGGCCGGGTGATGGCGCTGCTGCGCGACGAGGACGCGCGGACCAAGTCGGTCGTGGTGATCCGCCCGGCGACGATGCAGGACGGGACGTCGTGAGGAGGAGGCGGGCCATCCGATCCCGCCCGGCGACGATGCAGGACGGGACGTCGTGAGGAGGAGGCGGGCCATCCGATCCCGCCCGGCGACGCTGGCGCGGTAAGTTCCCACGCGTGAGCGAAGACAGAGTTCGGTTGGCTGTCGCGGCCGGTGGCATAGCTACGGTGACGATGGTGCGCAGCGACAAGCACAATGCGCTTGACCAAGCCATGTTCGAGGGCCTGATGAATGCCGCAGCGCAACTGGCAGAGAACAATTCGGTTCGTGCAGTCGTGCTGCACGGCGAGGGGAAGAGCTTCTGCTCGGGCCTGGACATTGCGAGCTTCATGTCCGGACAGGGCGGCACGGGCGTCCTGTTGGAACGCGACGCCGACCGACCGGCCAACTTCGCGCAGCGGGTGGCCTACGACTGGTCCCTGGTTCCGGCGCCGGTCATCGCCGCGATTCACGGAAATTGCTTCGGCGGCGGGCTGCAGATCGCGCTGGGCGCCGACATCCGGATCGCCGCACCGGACGCGAAGCTGTCCATCATGGAGGTCAAGTGGGGACTGGTTCCCGACATGGGCATCACGCAGTCACTCCCGCGACTGGTACGCGTCGACGTTGCGAAGGAGTTGACCTTCAGCGGCCGCATTGTGCCTGGCAGCGAGGCTTTGGCGCTCGGACTGGTCACTCGAACCAGTGATGATCCGCTGGCCTCGGCGCTGGCACTCGCGGGCGAGATCGCGCGGAGATCTCCCGATGCCGTCCGTGCCGCCAAGCGTCTCTACGACGAAACCTGGGTCAGCAATGACGCCGCTGCCGCGCTCGAGCGCGAATCCGAGCTGCAAGCCGGGCTGATTGGCAAGCCCAACCAGCTCGCCGCCGTGGTGGCCGGAATGTCGGGGGAGAAGCCGGTCTTCGTCGACCCGGCTTGACCGGCAGGGTTTCCAGCGACCGAGCCCGCACGGCTAAGCTCCCGACTAGACAGGTGTCAACTCGCCCACATCTCCGGAAGGCCCGAGTATGTCCAATAAGGTTTACGTCGTCGGCGTTGGCATGACCAAGTTCGAGAAGCCCGGGCGCCGTGAGGGCTGGGACTATCCCGATATGGCCAGGGAATCGGGAACCAACGCGCTCGCGGACGCCGGCATCGACTACCGCGAGGTCCAGCAGGGCTACGTCGGCTACGTCGCCGGCGATTCGACGTCGGGCCAGCGGGCCCTCTACGAGCTGGGCATGACCGGCATCCCGGTGGTCAACGTCAACAACAACTGCTCGACGGGCTCGACGGCCCTGTTCCTGGCGGCCCAGGCCATCCGCGGCGGCATCGTCGACTGCGCGATCGCGCTCGGCTTCGAGAAGATGCAGCCCGGCTCGCTCGGCGGTGGTGCGCAGGACCGCGAATCGCCGATGGGCAGGCACGTCAAGGCGATGGCCGACATCGACGAGTTCGCGATGCCCGTCGCGCCGTGGATGTTCGGCGCCGCCGGGCGTGAGCACATGAGGCAATACGGCAGCACCGCAGAGCATTTCGCCAAGGTCGGCTACAAGAACCACAAGCACTCGGTCAACAACCCGTTCGCCCAGTTCCAGGAGTCCTACACGCTCGACGACATCCTGGCGGCACGGATGATTTCCGACCCGCTGACCAAGCTGCAGTGTTCGCCCACCTCGGACGGATCGGGTGCGGCCATCTTGGCCTCGGAAGGCTTCGTCGACAGCCACGACCTCGCCGGCCAGGCGGTGGAGATCGTCGGGCAGGCCATGACCACCGACTTCGCGTCGACGTTCGACGGAAGCGCGAAGAACCTCATCGGCTACGACATGAATGTTCAAGCCGCACAACAGGTCTACGGCCAATCGGGGCTCGGTCCGCAGGACTTCCAGGTGATCGAGCTGCACGACTGCTTCTCGGCCAACGAGCTGTTGCTCTACGAAGCCCTCGGTCTGTGCGGTCCGGGTGAGGCGCCGAAGCTGATCGACAACAACGACACCACCTATGGTGGGCGCTGGGTGGTCAACCCGTCCGGCGGCCTGATCTCCAAGGGGCACCCGCTGGGCGCGACCGGGCTGGCGCAGTGCGCGGAGCTGACCTGGCAGCTGCGCGGGACGGCCGATCAGCGTCAGGTCGAAAACGTCAGCGCCGCGCTGCAACACAACATCGGACTGGGCGGGGCGGCCGTGGTTACCGCCTATCGGCGCGCCGAGCGTTAAGGGCGCCATGATCGAGTGGTCCGACACCGACCTGATGGTCGCGGACGCCGTTCGGCAGTTCGTGGACAAAGAGATCCGCCCGCATGTGGACGCACTGGAGACCGGCGAGATGTCGCCGTATCCGATCGCGCGCAAGCTGTTCAGCCAGTTCGGCCTCGACACCATGGCCGCCGAGGCGGTCAAGAAGATGCTGGACCGCGAGCGGGCCGGACTCGACGGCGCCCCCGCCGAGGACACCGACGAAAATCACGATGCCTCAGGCGGTTTCGGCGGCGCAGCGCAGGGGTCGATGATCGCGGTGCTGGTCTCCGAAATCGCCCGGGTCAGCATCGGGTTGCTCAGCACCGCGTCGGTGAGCCTGGGCCTGGGCGCGGCGACCATCATGAGCCGCGGGACGCTGGCGCAGAAGGAACGCTGGCTGCCCGAGCTGATGACGCTGGAAAAGATTGCGGCGTGGGCCATCACGGAGCCGGACTCGGGCTCGGATGCGTTCGGCGGCATGAAAACTTTCGTCAGGCGCGACGGCGAGGATTACATCCTCAACGGGCAGAAGACGTTCATCACCAACGGGCCGTGCGCCGACGTGCTGGTCGTGTACGCCAAACTCGATGAGGGTGACGCGGGTCAGGACAAGCGCAGCCGGCCGGTTCTGGTCTTCGTGCTCGACGCCGGCATGCCGGGCCTCACGCAGGGCAAGCCGTTCAAGAAGATGGGCATGATGTCCTCGCCGACGGGTGAGCTGTTCTTCGACAACGTGCGGCTGAGCCCGGACCGGCTGCTCGGCGAGAGCGAACAGCACACCGACGGCGACGGCCGCGACAGCGCGCGCGCCAATTTCTCGGCCGAACGGATCGGCATCGCGATGATGGCGCTGGGCATCATCAACGAATGCCACCGGCTGTGCGTGGATTACGCCAAGACCCGCACATTGTGGGGCAAGAACATCGGGCAGTTCCAGCTGATCCAGCTCAAGCTGGCCAAGATGGAGATCGCCCGAATGAATGTGCAGAACATGGTCTTTCACACCATCGAGCGCCAGCAGGCCGGCAAGCCGCTGACACTGGCCGAGGCCTCGGCGATCAAGCTGTACTCGTCGGAGGCGGCCACCGACGTGGCGATGGAGGCCGTCCAACTGTTCGGCGGCAACGGATATATGGCCGAGTACCGGGTGGAGCAGCTGGCCCGCGACGCCAAGTCGCTGATGATCTACGCGGGCAGCAACGAGGTCCAGGTCACCCACATCGCCAAGGGTCTGCTGTCGGGGTAACGCCCTGCTGTTGCGCCGAGCGTGCACTCAGGGCGAAAAAATCTGCCCCCGAAAATCTCGCCGTGAATGCACGCTCGGCGAAAGACCTGAGCGGTCAGGCGATCACCCAAATGGCGCGGGCGGCGGGACTGCCCAGGTCGACCGTCGTCTCGGCGCCGTCGCCGGAGGCGATCGCGACCGAGATCATGCCGGCGAATTCGCGCCGGGTCAGGACCCGCAGCCGGGAGTCGAGATTGATGCCGACGTCGGTGAAGTAGCGCAGCATCTCGGGGTCGGCGTCGGAGATGCGCGCCACCGTCCCGGTGTCCCCGTCGTCGCACGCCCACAGCTGGCGGGCCGGCGGGGTGGGCACCTGCCCGTCCGAAGCGGGAATCGGGTCACCGTGCGGGTCGCGCTGCGGGAACCCCAGCTTGGCGTCGATGCGGGCCACCAGCCGGTCGGACACCGCGTGCTCGAGCACCTCGGCCTCGTCGTGCACCTCGTCCCAGGCGTAGCCGAGCTCGTTGACCAGGAAGGTCTCCAACAGCCGGTGGCGGCGCACCATCTCCAGCGCCGCCCGGCGGCCCGCCTCGGTCAGCGTCACCGCGCCGTACTTCTCGTGGTCGACGAGGCCCTGCTCGGCAAGCTTGCGGATCGATTCGGAGGCGGTGCTGGCCGACACCCCGATCTTCTCGGCGAGCATCTTGGTGCTGACCTTGTGCGGTGCGTCTTTGGGTGACCACTCCTGGGCGTTCCAGATGACCTTGAGGTAATCCTGGCCGACGGCGGTGATACCGCCACGCTCTTCGTCAGCCTTCACATCGAGAAGTTTAGGCAACCCACGCCTGATCCGGTGCGTTCCCCGACGCCGCGCCGGTGTATCTCCCGGCGGACCACTCGGCGCCGTAGGCTTGCGGGCGTGCAGCGGTGGCGCGGCCAAGACGAGATTCCCACGGACTGGGGCAGGTGTGTGCTCACCATCGGCGTGTTCGATGGGGTGCACCGCGGCCACGCGGAGCTGATCGCGCATGCGGTGAAGGCGGCGCGGGCCCGCAACGTCCCGACGGTGTTGATGACGTTCGACCCGCACCCGATGGAGGTGGTCTACCCGGGCAGCCATCCCGCGCAGTTGACCACGTTGACCCGGCGCGCCGAACTGGCCGAAGAGCTCGGCATCGACGTCTTCCTGGTGATGCCGTTCACCACCGACTTCATGAAGCTCACACCGGAGCGCTACGTCCACGAGTTGCTGGTGGAGAACCTGCACGTCGTCGAGGTCGTGGTGGGGGAGAACTTCACCTTCGGCAAGAAGGCGGCAGGCACCGTCGACACCCTGCGCAAGGCGGGTGAGCGGTTCGGGTTCTCGGTCGAGTCGATGTCGCTGCTGTCCGAGCATCACAGCAACGAGACGGTGACGTTCTCGTCCACCTACATCCGGTCCTGCGTGGACGCCGGCGACGTGGTGGCGGCCACCGAGGCGCTGGGCCGCCCGCACCGCGTCGAGGGTGTCGTCGTGCGCGGGCACGGGCGCGGCGCCGAACTCGGCTATCCCACCGCGAACGTGGCGCCCCCGATGTACTCGGCGATCCCCGCCGACGGCGTGTACGCCGCCTGGTTCACGGTCCTGGGCCACGGACCGGTGACCGGCACCGTCGTGCCCGGTGAGCGCTACCAGGCGGCGGTGTCCGTCGGGACCAACCCGACCTTCTCCGGGCGCACCCGCACCGTCGAGGCGTTCGTGCTGGACACCACCGCCGATCTCTATGGCCAGCATGTCGCCCTGGATTTCGTCGCCCGCATCCGCGGTCAGCGCAAGTTCGACTCGGCCAAGGAACTCGTCGTCGCGATGGGCAAGGACACCGACAAGGCGCGCACCCTGCTGACCGAGTAGTGGCCCGGCGACGATTCGAGTTCGCCGCCCCGTCGCTGCTAAACTGCCGGACGACATCGGCGCGTGCTGCGGTTCGCGGTGGCCGCGCCGTCGCACATTCACCATTCGCGGACCGATTGATGGAGATAGTTCGTGGCGCTGACAGCCGAGCAGAAAAAAGAAATCCTGGGCAACTACGGCCTGCATGGCACCGACACCGGTTCCCCGGAGGCGCAGGTCGCCCTGCTGACCAAGCGGATCGCCGACCTGACCGAGCACCTGAAGGTGCACAAGCACGACCACCACTCGCGGCGCGGGCTGCTGCTGCTGGTGGGACGGCGGCGCCGGCTGCTTAAGTACGTCGCTCAGATCGACGTCGAGCGGTACCGTTCGCTGGTCGAGCGGTTGGGCCTGCGTCGCTGACGCTCCGCCCCGGGGCCCGTGCAGATTTTTCGGGCAATATGGCGGGCCGAGCCGGCCCGTGTAGAGTGAGGACGTTCTGGGCCGGTTCGGCCCGAGCAAATGGTGCGGTCACGCAGATCCGCGTGTGCCGTTCCAGCGTGTCACTACGCACGTTCGAGGGAGCAGCCAGTCTGCATCGGACGGTCTTCGGTAGTGGCTGCCGGGCTCTCCGGATCTGGGGCAGGTCGGCCGCTTCGATCGATGGCCGTAGCCGTATTCAGACTCAGCGCCTCCCGCGGGTGACCCGCGGCCGTCAGGCCTGCGGTTCGCGCGTGGCCACGCGAAACAGCTGAATACAAGAGAGGCCGTACGGACGTCTATGTCTGTCGCTGAAATTGAAGAGGGCGTGTTCGAGGCGACCGCCACCATCGACAACGGGAGCTTGGGCACCCGCACCATTCGTTTCGAGACCGGCCGCCTGGCCCAGCAGGCCGCCGGCGCCGTCGTCGCGTACCTCGACGACGAGAACATGCTGTTGTCGGCGACCACCGCCAGCAAGAGCCCCAAGGAGCACTTCGACTTCTTCCCGCTGACCGTCGATGTCGAGGAGCGGATGTATGCCGCCGGTCGCATCCCCGGTTCGTTCTTCCGTCGCGAGGGTCGCCCCTCCACCGACGCGATCCTGACCTGCCGGCTCATCGACCGGCCGCTGCGGCCGTCGTTCGTCTCCGGGCTACGCAACGAAATCCAGGTCGTGGTGACCATCCTGAGCCTGGACCCCAACGACCTGTACGACGTGCTCGCGATCAACGCCGCGTCGGCCTCCACCCAGCTGAGCGGTCTGCCGTTCTCCGGCCCCATCGGGGGCGTGCGGGTAGCGCTGATCGACGGCACCTGGGTGGCGTTCCCGACCGTCGAACAGCTCGAGCGGGCCGTGTTCGACATGGTGGTGGCCGGCCGCAAGGTGGATAGCCCCAACGGTTCCGATGTCGCGATCATGATGGTCGAGGCCGAGGCCACCGACAAGGTCATCGAGCTCGTCGAGGGCGGCGCCCAGGCGCCGACGGAAACCGTTGTGGCCGAGGGACTCGAGGCCGCCAAGCCGTTCATCTCGGCGCTGTGCACCGCGCAGCAGGAACTCGCCGACAAGGCCGCGAAGCCGACCGGTGAATTCCCGACGTTCCCCGACTACGGCGACGACGTCTACTACTCGGTGGCCTCGGTGGCCACCGACGAGCTGGCGAAGGCGCTGACCATCGGCGGCAAGGCCGAGCGCGACGCCCGCACCGACGAGCTGAAAGCGGAAGTGCTGGCGCGGCTCACCGGAGACTCCGGGACCTACGAGGGCCGCGAGAAAGAGGTCAGCGCCGCGTACCGGTCACTGACCAAAAAGCTGGTGCGGCAACGCATTTTGACCGACCACTTCCGTATCGACGGACGCGGCATCACCGACATCCGCGCGTTGTCGGCCGAGGTCGCCGTGGTGCCGCGGGCGCACGGCAGCGCGCTGTTCCAGCGCGGCGAGACCCAGATCCTGGGTGTGACGACGCTCGACATGGTCAAGATGTCCCAGCAGATCGACTCGCTGGGACCGGAGACCACGAAACGCTATATGCACCACTACAACTTCCCGCCGTTCTCCACCGGCGAGACCGGCCGGGTGGGCTCGCCCAAGCGGCGTGAGATCGGGCACGGCGCGCTGGCCGAGCGCGCCCTGATTCCGGTGCTGCCCGGCATCGAGGATTTCCCGTACGCCATCCGTCAGGTGTCCGAGGCGCTGGGCTCCAACGGCTCGACATCGATGGGCTCCGTCTGTGCCTCCACCCTGTCGCTGCTGAATGCCGGTGTGCCGCTGAAAGCTCCGGTCGCCGGCATCGCAATGGGTCTGGTGTCCGATGAGGTCGACGGCGAGACTCGTTACGTCACGCTGACCGACATCCTGGGCGCCGAGGACGCGTTCGGCGACATGGACTTCAAGTGCGCAGGCACCAAGGACTTCGTCACCGCGCTACAGCTGGACACCAAGCTCGACGGCATTCCGTCGCAGGTGCTGGCGGCGGCGCTGGGGCAGGCCAAGGATGCGCGGCTGACCATCCTGGAGGTCATGGCCGAGGCGATCGACGCGCCCGACGAGATGAGCCCGTACGCGCCGCGGGTCACCACCATCAAGGTTCCGGTGGACAAGATCGGCGAGGTCATCGGGCCCAAGGGCAAGGTGATCAACGGGATCACCGAGGAGACCGGCGCGCAGATCTCCATCGAGGACGACGGCACCGTGTTCGTCGGCGCCACCGACGGTCCGTCCGCGCAGGCCGCGATCGACCGGATCAACGCGATCGCGAACCCGCAGCTGCCGACGGTCGGCGAGCGGTTCCTCGGAACCGTGGTCAAGACAACGGATTTCGGCGCGTTCGTGTCGCTGCTGCCCGGCCGTGACGGCCTGGTGCACATCTCCAAGCTCGGTAAGGGCAAGCGGATCGCCAAGGTCGAGGACGTGGTGAACGTCGGCGACAAGCTGCGCGTCGAGATCGCCGACATCGACAAGCGCGGCAAGATTTCGTTGGTTTTGGTGGAGGAAGACAACTCGGCTCCGGTCGATGCTCCGGCCGCCGCCCCTGCCGATGCCGCAACGGCGAGCAGCTGACCCGCCGGCCGGGACGCGTCCCGGCCGGACCGGCGCCCTGCGCCGGGGCAAGGCCGCCGAAGCGGACTCGGCACCCGAGGCCGCGCTGCGGCGCACCACGCTGCCGGGCGGCCTGCGGGTGGTCACCGAATACCTGCCGTCGGTGCGGTCCGCCTCGGTCGGGGTCTGGGTCGGGGTCGGCTCGCGCGACGAGGGTGCCACCGTGGCCGGCGCCGCGCACTTCCTCGAGCATCTGCTGTTCAAGTCGACCCCCGGCCGCACCGCGGTGGACATCGCGCAGTCGATGGACGCCGTCGGGGGAGAGCTGAACGCGTTCACCGCCAAGGAACACACCTGCTACTACGCGCACGTGCTCGACAGCGATCTGGCGCTGGCCGTCGACCTGGTCGCAGACGTGGTGCTCAACGGATGCTGCGCGGCCAACGACGTCGAGCTGGAGCGCGACGTGGTCCTCGAAGAGATCGCGATGCGCGACGACGACCCCGAGGACGCGCTGGGCGACATGTTCCTGAGCGCGCTCTTCGGTGATCATCCGGTGGGTCGCCCCGTCATCGGGACGGCGCGGTCGGTGGCGTCGATGACACGTCACCAGCTGCACTCGTTCCACGTTCGGCGCTACACGCCGGAACGCATGGTGGTGGCGGTGGCCGGCAACGTCGACCACGACCGCGTGGTCGCGTTGGTGCGTGAGCACTTCGGGCCGCACCTGGTCCGCGGGCGCGAACCCATCGCGCCGCGCAAGGGTGCCGGACGGGTCACCGGCCGCCCCGCTCTGCTGCTGGGCAACCGGGATGCCGAGCAGGCCCATGTGTCGCTGGGCGTCCGCACGCCCGGTCGCGGCTGGCAGCACCGCTGGGCGCTGTCGGTGCTCAACACCGCGCTGGGCGGCGGCCTGAGTTCGCGGTTGTTCCAACAGGTTCGGGAGCTGCGCGGGCTGGCCTACTCGGTGTACTCGACGGTGGACGTCTTCGCCGACAGCGGCGCGCTGTCGGTGTATGCCGCCTGCCAGCCCGAACGTTTCACCGAGGTGATGGCGGTGACCAGCGACGTGCTCGACGCGGTGGCGCGCGACGGCATCAGCGAGTCGGAATGCCGCATCGCCAAGGGATCGTTGCGCGGCGGTCTGGTGCTCGGGCTGGAGGACTCCGGCTCGCGGATGAGCCGGCTGGGTCGCAGCGAGTTGAATTACGGCAAACACCACAGCATCGAACACACCCTGCGACAGATCGATCAGGTGACCGTCGACGAGGTCAACGCGGTGGCCCACCGGCTGCTGGGGCAGCGCTACGGCGCTGCGGTTTTGGGCCCCTATGCCACCAAACGGTCACTGCCCCAACGACTTCGGGCGATGGTAAGTTAGCCTGATGGTACTGGGCTTTTGGGACATCGCGGTGCCCATCGTGGGCGCACCCATGGCCGGCGGGCCCGGGACTCCCGCGCTGGCCGCGGCGGTGTCCAACGCGGGTGGGCTCGGTTTCGTCCCCGGCGGCCACCGCAGCGCCGAGCGGTTCGCCGACGACATCGCCACCGCGCGCAAGGCCACCACCGGCCCGCTCGGGGTGAATCTGTTCGTGCCCCAGCCCAGCGTCGCCGACTGGGTGGCCCTGCACTACTACGCGGCCGAGCTCGAGGAAATCGCCGAGCATTACCAGGTCGAGGTCGGTCACCCGCAGTACGGCGACGACGACGAGTGGGAGCAGAAGCTCGAGGTGGTGGCCGACATGCGGCCCGAGCTGGTGTCCTTCACCTTCGGCGTGCCGCCGCCCGACGTGATCCGGCGGCTGGGCGCGCTGGGCCTGCTGGTGATGGTCACCGTGACCTCCGCCTACGAGGCGGGAGTGGCCATCGCCGCCGGCGCGGACAGTCTGGTGGCGCAGGGGCCCGCCGCCGGCGGGCACTGCGGCACGTTCGCACCGGACATGGAACCGGCCAACGAGTCGCTGCACCAGCTCATCGACCGCATCCGCCACGCCCATGACGTCCCGATCATCGCGGCGGGCGGGCTGGGCACCGCCGACGAGGTCGGCGCCGCGCTGCGCAGGGGAGCGGTGGCGGCCCAGGTCGGCACCGCGCTGCTGCTCGCCGACGAGGCCGGCACCAACGCCGCGCACCGCGTCGCCCTGAAGAACCCGCTGTTCGCCACCACCGTTGTGACGCGGGCGTTCTCGGGCCGCTACGCCCGCGGACTGGAAAACGACTTCACCCGCATGCTCGATCACGTTGCGCCGCTGGGCTACCCCGAGGTCAATCAGATGACCTCGCCGATCCGGGAGGCGGCCGCGGCCGTCGAGGATCCCAACGGGATGGCCCTGTGGGCCGGGACGTCGTTCAAGCACGCGTGCGCAGGCCCGGCGGCCGACATCATCGCCGGTCTCGCGGCCACCGGTTAGCGCGCCTCAGCACAGCACGGCGACGGGGTCGGTGAACGGCAGGCCGAGGTCGGTGGCCACCTGTTCGGACAGCAGTGCGCCGTCATGCGTCGAAAGACCTTTGGCCAGAGCATGATCCGAGCGGCACGCTGCCTGCCAGCCGCGGTCGGCCAGCACGAGCGCGTAGGGCATGGTCGCGTTGGTCAGCGCGACCGTGGACGTCTTGGGCACCGCGCTGGGCATGTTCGCCACGCAGTAGAACACCGTCTCGTGCACCGTGAAGGTGGGGTCGTCGTGCGTGGTCGGCCTGGAGTCCTCGAAGCAGCCGCCCTGGTCGATCGAGATGTCCACCAGCACCGCACCCGGTTTCATCTGTGAGACAAGGGAATTCGAGATCAGGTTCGGGGCCTTCGCGCCGGGCAGCAGCACGGCGCCGATCACCAGGTCGGCGCGCTTGACGGTGCCCTCCAGGTCGTAGGCCGACGAGTAGCGGGTGCGTACCTGGCCGCCGAACTCCGCGTCGAGCAGCCGGAGCTTGTTGATGTTGACGTCGAGCACCGTGACCGACGCCCCCATGCCGTCGGCGACCCGCGCCGCGTTGTAGCCCGCGGTCCCCGCACCCACCACCACGACGTCGGCGGGCTTGACGCCGGGCACGCCGCCCATCAGCACCCCGCGCCCGCCGTGGGTGCGCATCAGGTGGTAGGCCCCCACCTGAGCGGACAGCCGGCCGGCGACCTCGCTCATGGGCGCGAGCAACGGCAGGGCGCCGTCGGCGCTCTGCACGGTCTCGTAGGCGATCGACGTCGTTCGGGATGCCAGCAGCGCCTCGGTGCACGAACGCGAGGCGGCAAGGTGCAGATAGGTGAACAGGATCTGGTTGCGCCGCAACAGATCATATTCGGCCGGCACCGGTTCTTTGACCTTGAGCAGCAGGTCCGCCACCGCCCAGATCTGTTCGGCCGTGTCGGCCAGTTGGGCACCCGCCGCCTTGAACTCGGCGTCGCTGATCGCCGACCCTTCCCCGGCGCCGGTCTGCACGAGCACGTCGTGGCCGCGGCGGGTCAGTTCGGCGACGCCGGCCGGGGTTATGGCCACCCGAAACTCGTTGGTCTTGGTCTCGGTCGGTATGCCGACTCGCATGATCGCCCCTCGGTTGCCGGTTCACATTCAAGTGTGAAGAAAGTTCGTCAGGGGCGCAAAAGCTGGGTGTTTGCTGGCTATGATCGCCGAATGACCGACCCGTGCGTGCAGGCCAGCGTGCAGATCGATGCCCGGCCCGACCTGGTTTACCGGCTCATCACCGACCTGCCCACGCTGGCCGGGCTGGCCGAGGAGGCGGTGGCGATGCAGTGGCGCAAGGGCGACGCGGCGCGCCCCGGCGCGGTGTTCGCCGGCCACAACCAGAACGGCAGCCGGCGCTGGAGCACCAAGTGCACGGTCACCGACGCGGAACCGGGCCATCGTTTCGCGTTCGACGTGCGCTACACCGGCTTGCCGGTCGCCCGCTGGCAATACGACATCGTCGCGGCCGGCGGCGGATGTGAGGTCACCGAGAGCACCTGGGACCGCCGGCCCGGGTGGTTCCGCAAGGTCGCGGGCAAGGCCACCGGCGTGAGCGATCGGGCGGCCGCCAACGCCGAGCACATCCGCCTCACCCTGCAGCGGCTCAAGCAGCGCGCCGAGACCGAGTAGCCGGCGAACCACCGGAGTGTCCCCATGACGCGACGCGATCCCGCGGTAGCAGTCATCGGAGCCGGAATGTCCGGGCTGTGCCTCGCAATTGCTCTGCTGCGCAGCGGTATAACCGGTGTGACCATCTACGAGAAGGCCGACGAGGTGGGCGGAACCAGCGCGACAACACCTAGCCGGGTCTGGTCTGCGACATCCCCTCGCGCATCTACCAGTACAGCATCGCCAGGAATCCCGACTGGTCGCACCTGTTCTCACCCGGCGGCGAGGTCCAGGCCTATTTCCGCGACGGCGCCGACCCCTACGCGTTGCGCGACCGGATCCGCTTCGGCCACCGGCGTGCTGCGCCACCCGCGACTCCCTTCCATCCCGGGCTTGGATGCCTTCGGCGGCAACGTTTTTCACTCGGCACGCTGGACCACGGCGTCGACGTGCGGGCGCGTCACGTCGCGGGCCTACCAAACCGTTGCGCTGTCCGGCTTTCCGAACTTTTTCATGATGCTGGGCCCGCACAGCCCGGTGGGAAACCTGGCTCTGACGACAGTGGCCGAATCGCAGGCCGGCCACATCGTCGGGTGGATCGAGCGCTGGCGCCGGCGCGAATTCGGCACGGTCGAACCCACGGCCGCCGCGGCCGAGCGCTTCAACGCCAAGCTGCGCGCCGCGATGCCGGACACCGCGTGGACCACCGGCTGCAACAGCTGGTACCTCAACAAGGACGGCGTGCCCGAGGTGTGGCCTCTCACGCCCGGCGAACACCGCCGCATGCCGGCGCACCCCGATCCCGCCCAAGACGACCTGCGACCCAGCGTCGCGGCCGGCTGAGCGCCGGCGGAAAAGAACCCGGTACCGGCGGTTTCGCATATCCGCTCGGCTACCTATACTTGGGACGCGCGTCCCTCAGGGCGCTCAACGCCGAGGCAGGGGGCATGAATGCTGACCGTCGACAATCAGGCAGTGGGTCCACATGACGCCTCGCTCGACCATGAGCGACTGGTGCTCGAGGCCCGCGACGTGGACTTCGACTGGACGCAGCTGCCGTTCCATTACGTGCCGGGCGAGCCGTTTGCCACCCATGTCCTCAACGTGCTGCACCTGCTGCTTCCGGCGGGGGAAGAGTTCTTCGTCGAGGTGTTCAAGCAGACGCTGCCGTTGATCAAAGACGACCAGCTGCGCCTCGACGTCCAGGGCTTCATCGGCCAGGAGGCGGTGCATTCGCAGGCGCACGCGGGCGTGCTCGCCCACTTCGCCGCGCGCGATATCGACCTGACCCCCTACACCGACCAGGTCAGGTGGCTGTTCGACAAGCTGCTGGGGCCCCGGCCCGACTGGAGCCGGCGCCGCCGGCAGAACTGGCTGCTCGAGCAGGTCTCGCTCGTCGCCGCCATCGAGCACTACACCGCCATCCTGGGGGAGTGGATTCTCGACTCGCCGGCCCACGACAAGATCGGCACCGATCCCGTGATGCTGGACATGCTGCGCTGGCACGGCGCCGAGGAGGTCGAGCACAAGGCGGTCGCGTTCGACACCATGAAGCACCTGCAGGCCGGTTACTGGCGGCGGGTGCGCGCCCAGCTCGTCGTGTCGCCGGTCATGCTGCTGCTGTGGATCCGCGGCGTGCGGTTCATGTACTCGCTGGATCCCCAGCTCCCGCCGCGCACCAGGCCGCGGTGGCGCTATTACTTCGCCGCGGCGCGCCGCGGTTTGGTGCCCGGGCCGCTGCGCTTCGTCCGGGCGATCGGCAACTACTACCGCCCGGGCTTTCACCCCTCGCAGCTCGGCGGGCTGGAACAAGCCGTCGACTACCTGGCCATCTCACCCGCCGCGCGCGCCTCGCACTGATGACCGTCACTTCGACCCCCGCTTCGACCGTCACTGCGACCCTGAGCGCGAGCGACGGCGTCACGCTGGCCGTGCACCGCTACACCGACATCGACCCGGCGCGGCCAACCATCCTGGCAATTCACGGCTTTCCGGACAACCACCATGTCTGGGACGGTGTGGCCGGCGAGCTGTCGGGCAAGCCCTACAACCTGGTGGCCTATGACGTGCGCGGAGCCGGTGAATCCTCTTGTCCTACAAACAGATCCGGGTATCAGTTCGCGCAGCTGGTCGCCGACATCGGTGTGGTGATCGACAGCCTGGGCGTGGGGCGGGTGCACCTGCTGGCCCATGACTGGGGGTCGATTCAGGCCTGGGCGGCCGTCACCGACGACTCGGTGATGGGCAAGGTCGCGTCCTTCACCTCGATCTCGGGCCCGCACCTGAACTATGCGGGCGCATTCCTGCGGTCGGCACGCACGCCGCGGGCCGCGGCCCAGGTGATCCGGCAACTGATCTCGTCGGGCTACATCGGCTTCTTCTTGTGCCCGGGCGTGCCGGAAGTGTCGTTTCGCTCCAGGATCGGCGTGAAAGTCGTTGAGACTCTTGAGCGTATCGGTCGCTCCAGCACGCGCAGCCAGCGCCACGACACCGCCCGCTCGGTCACCGACTATGTGCACGGGCTCAACCTGTATCGGCAGAACATGCCGGCGCCCATGCTGGCGCCGGGAGGCCGGCTGCCCGAGACCACGGTGCCGGTCCAAACCGTGGTGCCGCGCCGCGACATCTTCGTCACGCCCGCGCTGCAGCGGTTCACCGGTGCGATTCCTGCCGGCGGCAGGGTGATCGAGATCGAGGGCGGGCACTGGGTGGTGACGTCGCGTCCGGACGTGGTCGGGCGGCTGACCACCGAATGGGTCGATCGCAATGTCGACGGCGCGCCAGCGGCCGGGTCGGCCGAGGTGCGCGGCGAGCGGCGCGAGGTGCGCGGCAAACTCGCGCTGGTCACCGGCGCCGGCGCCGGAATCGGCCGGGCCACGGCGGCGGAGCTGGCCCGCCACGGCGCCCGCAAGGTCGTGCTCGTCGATCGAGATGTGGCCGGCGCCAAGGAAACCGCGGACGCCGTGCGCGCCGCGTGTGCCGAGGCCGCGGTATACCAGGTCGATGTCAGGGACGAGGCCGCCGTCAACGATCTTGCGGCGCAGGTGCTTAGCGAGCACGGCGTGGTTGACATCCTGGTCAACAACGCCGGCATCGGGATGGCGGGCCGATTCCTGGAGACCAGCTCGGCAAACTGGGAAGACATCCTGGGCGTCAACGTCCGCGGTGTCATCTCGGGCAGCAGAGCGTTCGGGGCGCAGATGGTCGAGCGCGGCGAGGGCGGAACGATCATTAACGTGGCGTCGGCGGCGGCCTACCTGCCGTCGAAATCCATGGTCGCCTACAGCACCACCAAGGCAGCGGTGCTGGCGCTCAGCGAGTCATTGCGGGCCGACTTCGCCGACGAGGGAATCAGCGTCACGGCGGTGTGCCCTGGATTCGTCAACACCAACATCGCGAAGAGCACGATCTACGCCGGGATGAGCGCGGATCAGCAGGAGCGGGCGCGGGCCAAGGCCGATGCCGCCTACCGGCGCCGCAACTTCACCCCCGAAGCGACCGCCAAGGCGATCGTCAAGTCCGTCAAGACAGCTCCGGCCGTGTTGCCGATCGCCGCGGAGTCGCGGATCGGCTATGCGTTGCGGCGCATCAGCCCGAGAATGGTTCGGCGGTTCGCGCGCATGGACATTCGGCAGAAGTAGGGGACTGGGATGCCGGAGAGCGTTTGGGCCAGCAGGCCTCCCGACCTCTACGGGCGGCGCGACCACGACCGCTTCGGGTCCGTGCTGTGGGGCGTGCGGGGGGTATTCGAGGGCTTCGCCTCCATCTCGCGCTGGTCGCCGTCCAGGGTGCGGCCGGTGCAGCGCCAGCTGACCGCGGTGGTGACCAAGCGCGAGCTCGTCGCGCCGGACGTGGTCGCGTTGACCCTGGCGGACCCCGACGGCGGCCTGCTTCCGTCCTGGACGCCCGGCGGCCACATCGACATCGTGTTGCCGTCGGGCCGGCGCCGCCAGTATTCGCTGTGCGGCGCGCCCGGGCGGCGCACCGACTACCGCATCGCCATCCGCCGGATCGCCGACGGCGGAGGCGGATCCATCGAGATGCACGAAGCATTCGACGTGGGCGACACGCTGTCATTCGAAGGCCCGCGCAATGCGTTCTACCTCGGCACCTCCGAGCGGCAGGTGCTGTTCGTGATCGGCGGTATCGGGGTGACGCCCATCCTGCCGATGATCCGGGTCGCCGCGCAGCGCGGAATCGATTGGCGTGCAATCTATGCCGGTCGCAGCCGCGAATACATGCCGCTGCTCGACGAGGTCGTGTCGCTGGGGCCGGACCGGGTGACGGTGTGGGCCGACGACGAACACGACCGGTTCGCGACCGTGGCGGAGCTGCTCGACGGCGCGGGGCCGGCGACCGCCGTCTACGTCTGCGGCCCGAGCGCGATGCTGGAGGCTGTGCGCATCGCCCGCAACGAACACGCCAGTGCGCCACTGCATTACGAGCGATTCAGTCCGGCGCCCGTCGTCGATGGGGTGCCGTTCGAGTTGGAGCTCGCACGATCGGGGCAGGTGCTCGCGGTTCCGGCGAATCGGACCGCGCTCGAGGTCATGCTGGATCGCGACCTAACCACCCCGTACTCGTGCCGGCAGGGATTCTGCGGGACGTGCCGGGTCAAAGTGCTTGGCGGACAAGTGGATCACCGCGGCCGCACCGCGCCGGGAGACGATGGGATGCTGGTGTGTGTCTCGCGTGCCGATGGCGGGCGGGTGGTCATCGACGCCTGAGGCGGTAGCCCAGGTGGGGTACCTTGAGGCCGGGTACCGGCTCCCACTCCAGGGTGCGCCCGTCGAGGTGAAAGTCGTTCTTCTCGTAGAAGCGCCGGGCGACGCCGTTGGCCTGCGCGCACCACAGGGCGACGTCACCGCGCGGGTCGGAGTCCAGAACGTGTGCGAGCAGCAGACGGCCGATGCCATGTCGCTGGCTGGCCTGAACGATGTAGAGCGCATCGAGTTGGATTCGCTCCGGGTCGTCGGGGTCCGGCCCGAAGATCGTCATGCCGCACGGCTGCCCGCCGGCCTCGGCGATCCACATCCGCCATCCCGGGCGGCGCAGGTTCCGGGGGTAGAGCAGCATGGCCCAGCGCTGCGGTGACGTGAGCGTGTCGAGGACCTCCGTCGGCAGCACGCCGGACCAGGATTGCCGCCACACCGAATAGTGCATCGCGGCCACGGCATCGAAATCGCTCGGCGTGGCCTCGCGAATGGTGACGCCTGCCGTCACGGCCGGGGTTGCTCGAGATAGGCGGCCAACGCGTTGGTCAGACCGCGGCGCGCCATGTCCAGGTCTGCGTAGGAACCCAGCTGACGCTCCGACACCAGGCCGCGCATCGCGCCGGGGATCAGCGCCGCGACCTCGCGGACCCGATCCGGGTCCACCGCCAGACCCGCGAACGAGTGCTGGCAGGTCTCCAGCCAGCTTTTGCCCCAGGAGAACAGCTCCGCGGCCGTGCGCGGGTAGAGCCGCTCGAGCTCGCCGGGATCCCGCGGCAGCGCGGCCCGCAGGTTTTCGATCGCGCGCGAATCCGCGGATGCCAGGCCATGGTAGAGGGTTTCGATGATGGCGCCGACCCGCTCACGCAGCGGCGCATCCGGCGAGACCGGGGCCGACAGGGTGGAGAACGTCGCGGCGCGCCGTTCGGCGGTGCGGTGCAGCACCGCGGCCCAGAAGCCGTCGGTGTCGCCGAACTGGTACTGCACCGCTCCCCAGGTGGCGCCGATGTCCTTGGCGATGCGGTTGGCCGAGACCGAGCCCGGCTCGCCGGAGGCCAGCGAGCGCAGGGCCGCCTCGAGCATGCTTTCGCGAGTCGCATGACCCCGCCGATTCGGGCGCCGGCCCGCGACGCCTGCCGCGCTGTTGTGACGGGTCATTGGCCGATCTTAGCCACCCGCGCCGGGTCGGTCGCAGAGTTTCATAGAGGGTGCTTTGATTTTGTCGTGGCGCGGCCTATCATTCGTACCCGAAGGAGGGTGGCTCACATGGCAGGACTCGATGGCTAAGCCACCGTTGTCGATGAAACCGACCGGCTGGTTCCAGGTCGCCTGGTCCGACGAAATCGGCGTTGGCGACGTGCGCACGATGAAGTATTTCGGCCAGGAGATGGTCGCCTGGCGCGCGGAATCCGGCGAGCTCACGGTGATGAACGCCTACTGCGAGCATTTGGGCGCGCACCTGGGCTACGGCGGCAAGGTCGTCGGCGAGGTGCTGCAGTGCCCCTTCCACGGATGGCAGTGGAGCCGGGAAGGCCGCAACGTCTGCATCCCGTACCAGGATCGGCCTAATCGCGGCCGCCGCATTCGCACCTACCCGGTGGTCGAGCGCAACGCGTCGGTGTACATCTGGCACGACCTGGACTGTCGCGAACCCTACTTCGACGCCCCGGACGTGTTCGCCGCCTTCACGGACGGCAGCAGCGCGGACGACTACTACCCGCAGCAGCGCCTCTATCGCGAAACCCTGGAAATGCACCCGCAATACGTGCTGGAGAACGGGGTTGACTTCGCGCACTTCAAATACGTGCACAACACCCCGATCGTGCCGGTGTTCACCCGCCACGACTTCGCCGAGCCGGTGTCCTACGTCGACTTCACCATCACCTTCGAAGGCGCTGACAACCAGTCGATCGAAGACGTCAAGAGCGGCGTGCAGGCCATCAACGGCGGTCTGGGCATCGCGGTGACCAAGAGCTGGGGCATGATCGACAACCGCACCATCTCGGCGATCACGCCGGTCGACGAGTTCACCTCCGACGTGCGCTTCATGGTCTACATCGGCCGGACGCCGCACAAGGACACCGCCCGCGCCGCCGCCAAGGCGGACGAGTTCGGGCGCGAAGTCATCCGCCAGTTCGAGCAGGACATCGAGATCTGGCGACACCAACGCTATTCGGATCCACCGGCCCTGGCCGCCGACGAGTACGAAGGCTTCACGGCAATTCGTCAGTGGGCCAAGCAGTTCTATCCCGATGTGTTCGCATCGCAGGAAGGATCACGGCAATGAGTGCAGCCCCCGTTCGCGTCTTCCAGGTCGGAAGCGGCAACGTCGGCACGGAGATGATCAAACGGATCGCGACCCAGCCCGACATTGAACTCGTTGGCGTGCACTGCTATTCGCCGGAGAAGATCGGCAAGGACACCGGGGTGTTCGCCGGGCTGGCGCCCAACGGGTTGGCGTTCACCGGGACGGTCGAGGAGATTATCGCCGCCAAGCCGGACGTGCTGACGTTCCACGGGGTGTTTCCCGACGAGGACCTCTACGTCAAGGTGCTCGAGGCGGGCATCAACATCGTCACCACCGCCGACTGGATCACCGGGTGGCACCGCGACAAGAACCACCCCCACCCGTCGGGCAAGCCGGTCAGCCGGCTGTTGGCCGAGGCGTGCGAAAAGGGAGGCGCGACGTTCTACGGCACCGGGATGAACCCGGGACTCAACCAGATCCTGGGCGTGGTGTGCTCGGCCGACGTCGCCGACATCGAGAACGTCACCACCATCGAATCGGTCGACGTGTCGTGCCACCACTCCAAGGACACCTGGATCGAGGTGGGCTACGGCCAGCCGGTCGACGACCCCGAAATCCCGTTGAAGCTCGAGAAGTACACCCGCGTGTTCGCCGACAGCGTGTACATGATGGCCGACTGCTTCGACCTGCGCCTCGACGAGGTCACCTTCAGCTACGAGCTGGGCGCCTGCACCAAGGACGTCGACCTGGGGTGGTACACGCTGCCCAAGGGCTCGCTCGGCGGCAACTACATCAAGTACCAGGGAATGGTCGACGGCGTGCCGCGCGTGGAGACGCATCTGGAATGGCAGATGACTCCGCACACCGATCCCAGCTGGAACATCAAGGGCTGCTACATCACTCAGATTCAGGGCGACCCCTGCATCTACAACAAACACATGATCTTCCCCAAACCCGGCGTCGACCTGTCCAACCCGGACAACTTCGCGTCCATCGGCATGACGGTCACCGGCATGCCCGCGCTGGCCTCGATCAAATCGGTGGTCGCGGCGCCGCCGGGACTCATCACCAGCGCCGACCTGCCGCTGCGCGGGTTCGCCGGGCGCTTCAAGACATAAGCCGGTCACGGCGCCTCGTCGTCGTCCAAGAGGCGTTCCGGATGGTGAAAATCGTTGGTGCGCGCGCCGCGGTCTAGTTGCGGGGGTGGTATCCACTCGGTGCGGCCATCGGGTGTTTTCCTTGTTCGCCAACCTTTTTCGGCCAGCTTGTGGTGTGGCACGCAGGTGAAGGTGAGGTTGTCGGCGCCGGTCGCGCCGCCGGCGCCCCACCCGTCGAGGTGATGCACCTCGCACCAATAGCCGGGCGCGTCGCAGCCGGGGTGGGTGCAGCCACGGTCGTGCGCATACAACACGATGCGCTGATCCGGCGTGGCGACGCGGCGCGAACGCCCCAGATACAGTGGGCGGCCGCTGTGTTCGTCGAAGACGGCGAGATAGTGGTAGGCGTGGCGGGCCATCCGGATCACGTCGCGCATCGGCAGCAGCGTGCCCCCACCGGTCACCGCGCGCCCCGCGCCCGACGTAAGTTCCTGCAGCGTCGTCGACACGATCACGGTGACCGGTAATCCGTTGTGCCGGCCGAGCTTCGGGTCGCCCAGCTGACCGCGGACCAGGGCGTTGAGCGCGTCGTGCTGGCGCTGCGCGGGACTGCGCACATCGCCGCGGACACGATCATCGCCGGGTTCATCTGTGATGCAGGGTGTTTCGTCGTCGGGATTGCACATGCCGGGGGCCGCGAACCGGGACAGCCACGCGTCGACGTTGGCCCGCAGCTCGGGTGAGGCCACCAGCTTCGCGACGCTCATGCCGTCGGGCCGCTGGCCGCACCAGGCGAAGCCGCGCTGGCGCGCGCGGTCGGTGTCCGAGAATTTTCCGTCGGGGTTGATCCGCAGCGCGCACTGGTGCGCGAGCTTCTGCAGCTGGTCCGGGCGCAGCGTCCGCGCCTGCTCGGCCAGGAATCGCTCGGCGCTTTCCACCGTGGCGGGGGGTACGGCGTCGGGGAGATCCCGGACGAACGTCTGGATCACCCGCAGGTGCTGGCCGTCGAGCGCGCCGTCGCGCCACGCCACGGCGGTGGTCGGCAACTGCGGCGCCAATTGCTGGCCGGTAAGGGTCAGGCGTGGGGACAGCTCTTTGGCGTCGCGAATCCGACGGCACGCCTCGGCGTAGCTGATCCGCAGCCAGTCGGCGACCACCTTGTGCGCTGGGCCCCCGATGTCGGCGGGATCCTCTGCCGCCAGTCCGGCGAGGACGTCATGGCTCGCCGCGATCTGTCGCCGGCGCGAGGCCTCCATTCGTTCGAGCACGCGCAGCCGGACGGCGGGGCTCAGCGCATCGAAGTTCAGGCCGCGGATCGCCGCGTCGGCCGCGTCCTGCGCGTCCAGGGCGGCGGACACGTCGTCCGGGAGCTCGATCGAATGCATGTTCGAATCGTATGGGGGCACTGGCGCAAACGCCACAGGCGAAGCGGCACCTGTGCATGAAAACCCAACTGTGGATAAAGCCGATCGGAAGCCCGTCCGTCGCCCCCGTCTAGGGTGAACACCATGCGGGTAGGAGTGCTGGGAGCCAAGGGCAAGGTCGGTGCGGCGATGGTGGCGGGCGTGCGGGCCGCCGAGGATCTGAGCCTGTCGGCCGAAGTGGACGCCGGCGACCCGATGAGCCTGCTGACCGAGGGCGACACCGAGGTCGTCATCGACTTCACTCACCCCGACGTGGTGATGGACAACCTGAAGTTCCTCATCGACAACGGAATTCACGCCGTCGTCGGAACCACGGGCTTCACCGCCGAGCGGCTGCGGCAGGTGCGGGACTGGCTCGCCAACAGCCCCGGCACGTCGGTGCTTATCGCGCCGAACTTCGCGATCGGGGCGGTGCTGTCGATGCACTTCGCCAAGCAGGCCGCCCCATTCTTCGATTCCGTCGAGGTGATCGAGCTGCATCACCCGCACAAGGCCGACGCCCCGTCGGGCACCGCGACCCGCACCGCGAAGCTCATCGCCGAGTCACGAAAAGGCTTGCCGCCCAACCCCGATGCCACCAGCACCAGCCTGCCGGGCGCGCGCGGCGCCGACGTCGACGGCATCCCCGTGCACTCGGTGCGGCTGGCCGGCCTGGTCGCTCATCAGGAGATCCTGTTCGGCACCGAGGGGGAGACGCTGACCATCCGGCACGACAGCATCGACCGGACCTCGTTCGTGCCCGGCGTGCTGCTGGCCGTGCGGCGGGTCAGGGAACACCGAGGCCTCACGGTGGGTCTCGAGGCCCTGCTCGATCTGCAATGAACCTCGATCTGCAATGAACCTCGATCTGCAATGAACCTCGACTCTGCAATGACCAAAGCGTTACGCACCCAACTGCTCGTCGCCTTCATGTGCGTCGCACTGTTGGTGTACTGCGTGCTGTTGGGGCGCGTGGCCGTCGCGATGATCGGCTCCGGCCGGGCCGCCGCCGTCGGCCTCGGGCTCGCGGTGTTGATCCTGCCGGTGATCGGCCTGTGGGCGATGATCGCCACCCTGCGCGCCGGATTCGCGCATCAGAGGCTGGCGCGGCTGATCGCCGCCGACGGAATGGAACTCGATACCCGCGCGCTGCCGCGCCGGCCGTCGGGCCGCATCGAGCGCGACGCGGCCGACGAACTGTTCGCCACCGTGCGCACCGAAGTGGAAAACGACCCCGACGATTGGCGGCGCTGGTACCGGCTGGCCCGCGCCTATGACTACGCGGGCGACCGTCGCCGCGCCCGCGAGGCAATGAAGACGGCCTGGGACTTACACCAAGCCCTGCAGGGGCGGCGATAAGCGAGACACTGATCTCGTGCCGCAATCACCACGAACGCCGATGGACCTCGCGGACGTGTTCAACCGGTTACCTTTAGAGGACGCTTAGCGGGGGCCCGGATCGGCGGAGGGTCGGATGACGCTCATTGCAGTGTGCCGGACGTGTGGCACCGAGCCCTTGGAAAACGCCCGATTCTGTCACGGCTGTGGCTCACCAGTCGAAGACGGCAATAGCCGGGCTGAGTACAAGCAGGTCACCGTCCTATTCGCCGACGTGGTGCATTCGATGGACATCGGCGCTGCCGTCGGTGCGGAGCGGTTGCGCGAGATCATGGCCGATGTCGCCGACCGGAGCGCCTCAGCGGTGCAGCACTTCGGCGGCACGGTGGACAAGTTCACCGGCGACGGGATCATGGCGGTGTTCGGTGCGCCGGTGGCGTTGGAGGACCACGCCGTCCGTGCCTGCCTGGCGGCGTTGGGCGTTCAGGAGGAGGCCACCCGGTTGGCCGCTGAGGTCAAGAACCGCGATGGTGTGGATCTGCGGTTGCGCGTGGGTCTCAACTCCGGTGAGGTGATCGCCGGTGAAATCGGTTCGGGCACTTTGGGTTACACTGCGGTCGGTGCGCAAGTCGGTATGGCGCAGCGGATGGAGTCGGTGGCTTCGCCGGGCGGGGTAACGCTCAGTACGTCGACGGCGCGACTTGTTGACGGCTTTGCGACTCTCGGCGAACCCGAGCTGGTTCGGATCAAGGGTGCCGACGAGCCGGTGATCGCCTATCGGCTCTTGGGCATAGCGGAACAGCATCGGGTTGTCGACCGTACTGAGTCGAATCTGGTGGGTCGGCGATGGGAGATGGCCGCCGTAGACGCACTACTGCAACGCGCTACCGAGGGTCATGGCTCGGTGGTCACGGTGGTGGGGGCCCCGGGGATCGGCAAGAGCCGGCTGGTGCGCGAGGTTGCCGCGATTGCCACCGCCCAAGGTGTTGAGGTGTTCGGCACTTACTGCGAATCGCACGCCACCGATGTGTCTTTTCATGTGGTCTCGCGGTTGCTGCGGGAAACCACCGGTGTGGGTGGGTTGGAAGGCCCGGCGGCTCGCTTGCAGGCACGGGCTCAAGCGCCCGACGCCGACCCCGAAGATTTGCTGCTGTTTGACGACTTGCTGGGGATCGCCGATTGCGATGTAGAGCTCCCCAAAATCGATCCGGATGCCCGTCGGCGGCGGTTGACGGCTTTGGTGAATGCCTCTTTGCTGGCCCGTAAATCCTCGGCGGTCTACGTCATCGAGGACGCCCACTGGATTGATGAGGTCAGCGAATCGATGCTGGCCGACTTCGCCACCGTCATCCCGCAGACGCCCTCGCTTGTACTAGTCACCTACCGCCCCGAATACTCCGGCGCACTGAACCGGGTGAGCGGCGCCCAGAGCATCGCGCTTGCGCCGCTGAGCGATGCCGAAACCATCGCATTGGTCGCCGCCCTGCTGGGCCCGGACCCCTCACTTACCGGGCTGTCCACCCTGATTGTGGAGAGGGCGGCCGGGAACCCGCTTTTCGCCGAGGAGATCGTGCGGGATCTGGCCGAGCAAGGGGTGCTGAAAGGAACTGGCAGCAGCTATGTTTCGACTGCCGATGTGGGCGAGATCAGCATGCCTGCCACCGTGCAAGCCACCATCGGCGCCCGCATCGACCGCCTCGACCCGGCGGCTAAACGCACCCTGAGCGCCGCCGCGGTGATCGGGTCGATGTTCAGCCGCAGCCTGTTGGAAATCCTCGGAATCGATCCGGTGATCGACGACCTGTTGAGGGCGGAGTTCGTCGATCAGATCACCTTCACCGCCGACCCCGCCTATGTCTTCCACCATCCACTGACCCGCACCGTGGCCTACGAATCTCAACTCAAATCGGATCGCACCGAGTTGCATCGGCGCGTGGCCACCGCGATTGAGGCCCGTAGCCCGGCCTCGGCCGATGAAAATGCCGCGCTGATCGCCGAACATCTGGAGGCCGCCGATGATCGGCACGCCGCATTCGGCTGGCACATGCGGGCCGCCGCGTGGGCGACCAACCGCGACATCGCGGCGGCACGGCTGAGTTGGGAGCGGTCGGTGAAAATCGCCGACGCACTGCCCGCGGATGATCCGGACCAGGCGGTCCTGCGGATCGCTCCGCGGACCATGTTGTGCGGGACCGCCTGGCGAGTCCACGAACACGTGGAAGGTGCCCGCTTCGATGAATTGCGCGAGCTGTGCGCCGTCACCGGCGACAAGGCGTCGCTGGCCATCGCGATGGCCGGGCTGGTGATGGATCAGTTGTGGCAGGACCGGATGGGTGAGGCATCGCGGCTGGCCTCGGAAGCCTGGCCGTTCATCGAGTCGATCGGTGATCCGTACTTGACTGTGGGCCTTGCCAATCCGCTGATTTATGCCAAGAGTGATTGTGCCGAGTGGCCTGACGTGCTGCGGTGGTCGCAGACCGTCATCGACCTGGCCGACGGTGATCCGTCGAAAGGCAATTTCATTACCGGTTCCCCGTTGGCGCTCGCTTTCATGACGCGGGCAACTGCGCGTTATTGCCTGGGCCGTGCCGGATGGCGCGACGATCAGCGGCACGGCCTGGCCATGGCTCGCAGCGCCGACGCCATGTCCTACGCCTTCGCCGTCGCGTGGGCCTACTTCCCGACGGTGTCGAATGGCGTGCTGCGGCCCGCCGATTCCGCAGTGCACAAGCTAGAGGACGCCCTGCGGATTGCCGAGCGATCCAGTGATGATGTGGCGGTGACCTTCGTGCGGGCGACATTGGCCGTTGCGCTCGTCCAGCGCCACACGGCCGCCGATCGAGAGCGCGGACAACAGCTCCTGGCGCAAATTAGCGATGTGCTGCAGCGCCAGCGATACCTGTTGTCCGAGTTACCGCTCGTCAACGTGTATTTGGCGCGTGAGACGGCTCGGCGGGGCGATCGCGATCACGCCATAGGTCTGATGCGTGCCAACGTCGACCATCTGTTTCGGGAGCAGCGGCTGCTGGGATGGGGCATTCCGACGACGGGTGTTCTGGTGGAGACCCTGCTTGATCGCGGGTTCGACGACGACCTGGTTGAAGCCGAGGCCGCGATCGAGCGGTTGGCGGCCGCGCCGGCCGACGAGGGTTTGGTGGCACGTGAGATCTGGCTGCTGCGATCACGGACTCTGCTGGCGCGCGCACGCGGCGACATGGTGGCTTACGCGGATCTTCGGGATCGCTACCGTGACATGGCGACATCGCTTGGGTTTGACGGGCACACCGCGTGGGCGGAGACAATGCCATGACAGCTGCCGCGTTTGTCGGATTCCTGGATGGAGGTCGCTCGTGCCGCGTCTGCTGATCGTGCACCACACGCCGTCGCCGCACACCCACGAGATGTTCGAGGCGGTGGTCTCCGGCGCCACCGACCCCGACATCGAGGACGTCGAGGTGCTTCGACGACCGGCGCTGACCGTCTCGCCCGCCGAGATGCTGGCCGCCGACGGCTACTTGCTTGGCACACCGGCGAACCTCGGCTACATCTCGGGCGCCCTCAAGCACGCCTTCGACTGCGCTTACTACCAACTGCTCGACTCCACCCGGGGGCGACCGTTCGGTCTGTACTTGCACGGCAACGAGGGCACCGAGGGTGCCGAGCGCGCCGTCGACACCATCACCACTGGGCTGGGATGGTCCAAAGTCGCAGCGTCCGTGATCGTTTCGGGCAAGCCCAGCAAGGAAGAGCTGCAAGCGTGCTGGGAGCTCGGGGCGACTGTCGCCGCCCAACTGATGGATTAGGTCCGACGGCCCACGGAGAATCCGGTACCGACGTATCCCAGTGCGCCCGCCAGAACCACGAACTTGACCAGAGCCGCGATCTGCGCGCGCCGCGCATGCACGGCGATACGTGTGCCGCCAAGTACCTTCAGCAGCGAAACTCCTTCGGTCGCATCGGCGGCGACGGCAACTATCACTAACAGGGGCACGATCGCCGGATGGCCACGCCGTCGGCGTGCGCGATCCACGAGCAGTGCCGTCAGCCCGCCGTAGGTGGCCATGTAGCCGAAGTCGAGCCACAGGGACAAGCGCGCGGCCCGCCGACCGTCGCTGCCCCATCGAGTCATGATGTCCTCGGCCCGAGTTACGCTGCCGGCCAGCTCAAATGGGATGATCCCGGGCCCGCCGCTGCGTTGCATGCGCCGTTCCAGCATGAGCATTACCGTCGTGTAGCCGAGGAAGGAAACGGCAGCAGTCGAGAGACGCTTGTCCGGTCTGCGCTGGCTCACCACACAAGGCTCCTTTGAAATTGCGCTCGAGTCCAGAGTCATGCACCGGTTCGCACACCGCTTGAACGGATCCGTCGACGTCTGAACGCGGCGGATCGGTACAAGCGGGCACGGCCCCGTCGGGCGCACGCTTGACGTGGACGAGAACGGAGGTAGCCGATGTCCAAGGCCGCGCCCGTGCTGGGCCAGGTGCAAGAGACCCTGCTCATCCCGCTCTATGCCAGGGCCCGCGACGCCGCCCTGCGCCATCCCGTGCTGGGCGACCAGCGCGCCCGTGAGCTCGTCGATGCCCTGGACTACGACTTCACTCGGTTCGGCGGGCCGTCGCTACCGGGCACGGTGCTGCGATCGGCAGTCCTCGACGGGTGGGTGCGCCGGTTCCTCAACCAGCACCCGGCCGCAACGGTGGTAGAACTCGGCACCGGCCTCAACACGCGCTTCGACCGCCTCGACAACGGCTCCGTCCGCTGGTTCGATCTGGATCTTCCCGACACGATTGCGCTGCGGCGGCGCTTCTTTGCCGACCGGCCGCGCTGCGCCATGGTGGAGGGTTCGGTGCTCGACACCGACTGGTTCGACACCGTTGCCGCCGCCCCCGGCCCGTACCTGTTCCTCAGTGAAGCCGTCTTGGTGTACCTGACTGAAGCGCAGGTCCGCACGGTGTTGTCGCAGCTCGCTCAGCGGTTCGCGGGTTCGTTGCTCGCCTTCGACACCGTCGGCGCGGTCATGCTGCGAACCCAGCAGCGCAACGGCTCGATGCACGCCGTCACCGCCCGGATGCAATGGGCGTGTGAGGATCCGCGCCGGCTCGAAGCGTGGGGAACGCGGCTGCTGGAGACCCGCACACTGGCCAGCCCTCAAGCCGACGTCGCCCGGTCCTGGCCCGCCCGCTATCGCTACGGCCTGCCGCTGCTGGCGCGGCTGCTCCCGGTGGTCAACAGCTACAAGTTCAACCTGTTCACTCTCGCCCCCCGGTCCGGCTAGGCGTGGGTCGGCCGGAACGCGTCCGCCGGCTGGGCCAGCGCCAGCGCCGAGCTGGTGCCGATCGGCCCGTGCCGGTCGAACAGGGTCGCCGCGCCGGTGGCGACTCCCGCTGTGCCGTAGTGACTCTGGGCCGCGAGCCCGAGGAATTCGCCGTCGGGCAACCGGCTCGCGGTGACGGTGTAGTCGGCATTGATGTAGCGCAATCCGCCTGTGCCCCAATGGGTGAGTGAACTCGTGATGTCGCCGACGAAGGCCAAGCGGGTGAACGGGGTCAGCGGGTAGCCGTCCACCATCGGGCGAAACAGCCGGGCCCAGGCGAACTTCTGGGAATGGGACTGCTCCCACTCACCGGCGGAGATACCGGGACTGCCGTCGATCGTGGCCCCGTACCCCCAGATGAGAAACGGCATCTCCGCCGGGAAGCCGTCCGACGACGTCGGTAGCGGCGGCATCTGCGCCGGAGACGACCACACCTGCCCGTCGGGATGGTCGCCGCGCCGCAGAAACAACGCGCTGGCCCGGGCGACGACCGTCCCGTCCTGGATCAGGCTGCCGTCGACCAGCTTGATGCGACGGCCCTCGCGCTGCACGCGGGTCTGGATCCGCACCGGCCGCAGCAGGGCCGGGCGCAACAAGTCAACCGTGAAACGGGCGGGCTGCAAACCCGGGTCGACGCCGGATTGCTCTATGCGCCAACCCAACAGGCCCCCGACGATCTGGCCGCCCATCGTCGCGCCCCACGGTCCCTGCGTCATCTGGCCCGGAATGTAGGAGTCACCGGCCACGGTGAAAAACGCCTCCGGCATGATGGCGGAACCCTCGAACGTCACCGCTACACGATAGGACAGCGGATCTTGCGCGCACAGGACCAACGACCCTGGCGTTATCGACGACGGCGGAGCAGGCTCGCTACATATGCCCACCTATAAAAATGCGCGCGTACGAGATTTCGTCCGCACCTTCAACAAGCACGTGACCAACCCGGCGATGAGCGGCCTCGCGGGCCATCGTTATTGGTATGCGGCAATGATCGAGCACACCGGCCGCAAGTCGGGCAGGCAGTGCCGGACCCCGGTCGTCGCGGTCAAGGTTCCCGACGGCATGGTCGTACCGTTGCCGTACGGCGTCGGCGTCGACTGGCTGCGCAACGTGCCTGCCGCCGGGTCCGCGACGATCGTCGACTACGGGTGCACCTACCGCGTCGTGCGGCCGGAAGTCATCGATGCCCCCACCGCCGAACCACAGCTCTCGGCGTTGCGGCGCCGGGTCTTGCACGCATCGAACGTGGACAGCTACGTCAAGTTCGCGCCGGTGTGAACTACGGTTTGTGGTTACCAGCCGCCGGACCGACGCGAAGGACGGGACATGACCCAGGTAACCGCCATCCCGCGTCACCACAACCCGTTCCCAGCGACCGGGGTGACCCGCGACTCCGACGGGATCCCGCACTATGACGCGCTGCCCGCCACCCTGCTGCACATGCTCGCCGAACAGCGCGACGCACGTCCGGACGCCGAAGCCCTGGTCGAATTGGGCGCCGGTCGGCTGACGTACCGCCAGCTCTGGGACCGGGCGGCGCGGGTGGCCGGTGGGCTGCGGGCCGGCGGCCTGCAGCCGGGCGGCTGCGTCGCGGTGCGTTACCCCGCCGGAATCGACTGGGCGCTGGCGTTCTGGGGCACCGTGATGGCCGGCGGCGTTGCGGTAGCGGTCAATACGCGATCGGCACAGCCCGAGGTCGACTTCGCGCTGGCCGACTCCGGCGCGGCAGTGGACCTGGCCGCCGACACCCCGCTGCCCGACGGCGCGCCGTACGTGACCGAACAACTCACCCCCACCGACGCGGCAGCGCTGTTCTACACCTCCGGCACCACCGGCCACCCCAAGGGCGTGCCGACCACCCACGAGGCGTTCCTGACCAACACCGAGAACGCGATCCGCTGCCTGCAACAGCCCAGGGATCTGGGGGAAGCGATGCGCACGCTCATCTCCGTTCCACTGTTTCACGTGACCGGCTGCAACACACAGCTTTTGGTGGCCACCCGGCTCGGGGGAGCCTCGGTCATCATGCCCGCGCTCAACCTGGACGCGCTGCTGTCCGCGCTCACCGCCGAGCGCGTCTCGGTCATGGTCACTGTCCCGGCCATCTACTCGTTGTTGTTGCGCCACAGCGGTTTCGCCTCATTGGATGTGTCCAACGTGCGGTGGGTGGGATACGGCGGGGCGCCGATCGCCCCGTCGCTGGTGCGGGCGGTGAAGGACGCGTTCGGCCACGCCACCGTGTTCAACGGTTACGGGATGACAGAGACGGCATCGCTGATGACGGTGCTGCCGGACGGCGAGGCCGTCGAACACGCCGACTCCGTCGGTTACGCGGTCCCGTCGGTGGACCTCGCGGTGATCCCGTTCGGGGACGACCCCGGCGTGGGGGAGTTGGTGGCGCGCGGCGCCAACGTGACCGCGGGCTACTGGAATCGGCCGGAGGCCACCGCCGCGACCTTCGCAGACGGCTGGGTGCACACCGGCGATGTGGTGCGCGTCGACGACGCGGGCCGGGTACACATCGTCGACCGGCTCAAGGACATCATCAACCGTGGGGGCGAGAACATCTCCAGCGTCGAGGTGGAGGCCGTGCTGCTGGCCGCGCCGCGCGTGGCGGACGCCTGCGTGCTCGGAGTTTCCGACGACGTCATGGGGGAGAAGGTGGGCGCGGTGCTGTACGGCGGTGACGACGAGATCGACGTGGCCGCGGTGCTCGAACACTGCCGCGGCCGGCTGGCCGACTTCAAGGTGCCGCAATATGTCACGGTGGTCGACAGCGCGCTGCCGCGCAACGCCGGTGGCAAGCTGCTCAAGGCCACACTCCGCGAGCAGGTCCATTGGGGCGAGCCGCTGCGATGAGCCTGCTGGTCGCCAATCGCGGCGAGATCGCGCTTCGAATCATCCGCACCGCAACCGAATTGGGTATGCGAACGATTGCGGTCTACGCCGAGGACGATGCGGACAGCCCGCATGTGCACGCGGCCGACGAGGCGATCGGCCTGCCGGGCAGCGGCCCGAAAGCCTATTTGGACCAGGCCGCCATGCTGGTGGCGGCGAAAAGCTCCGGGGCGACCCTCATCCACCCCGGCTACGGGTTCCTCAGCGAGAACGCCGGTTTTGCCGGCGCCTGCGCGGCCGGCGGCTACACGTTTGTGGGCCCCGACGCCACGGTTCTCGAACTGCTCGGCAACAAGACGGCCGCCCGCAACGCCGCGATCGCCGCCGGGGTGCCGGTACTGCCCGCGACCGAGGGGCCCAGCAGCGTCGAGGACGTCAAGGCATTCTTCGCCGGCCACGACCGCGGCATCATGATCAAGGCCCTCGCCGGCGGTGGAGGGCGCGGAATGCGCGCGGTGCACAGCGCCGATCAGATCGACGACGCCTACCGGCGCTGTGCCGCCGAAGCCGAGTCGGGCTTCGGCGACCCCGCGCTGTTCGCCGAGGCGCTGCTGACCGACGCCCGCCACATCGAGGTGCAGGTTGTCGCCGCGCCGGCCGGACACCAGACGCACGCCCACGCGGTCGGCGATCGCGACTGCAGCATTCAGCGTCGACACCAGAAACTGGTCGAAATCGCTCCCGCGCAAGGCCTTTCGAATGATCTGCGCCGAGCCATGCACCGCGCAGCGGTGCGGTTGTGCGCCCGGGTGGGGCTGCGCGGGCTGGCGACCGTCGAATTCCTGGTCACCGGCGAGGAATTCGTCTTCCTCGAGGTCAACCCGCGCATCCAGGTCGAACACACCGTCACCGAGGAAACCACTGGCCTTGACCTGGTGGCCGTCCAGCTGGCCATCGCCGGTGGCGCATCAATCTACCAGCTCCGTCTGGCGTCCGGAATCGCCTCCGACGGAATGGAAGTCATCGGCGAGCCGGCCGCGCGCCGCGGCATCGCGATTCAGCTCAGGGTCAACATGGAAACCTTCGGGCCCGACTTCGCCGTCGTGCCCTCGGCGGGAACGCTCACCGTGTTCGCCGCGCCCAGCGGCCCCGGCGTGCGCGTCGACACGTACGGCCGGTCGGGACTGATGATGAGTCCGCAGTACGATTCGCTGCTGGCCAAGCTCATCGTCTCCGTGCATGACTCATCCTCCGTGCACGGATCATCCTGGCGGGCGGCGGTGGGCAAGGCGCGCACCGCTTTGGCCGAGTTCAGCATCGAGGGCGTCGCCACCAACATCGGATTCCTGCGTGAGCTGCTGGCCGCCGACCGGATCGAATCAGGTTGGGTGGGCACGGGTTTCCTCGACGAGAAGCTTCCCGAATTGGCCCGAGCGGCGCTGTCTCACCGGCAGGAGCCGCGGCTGGCGGCGGTCGAACTCTATCCGGGAGAGGACGCGCTGCGCGCGCAGCTGGCCGGCACCGTGGTCGAGGTGGCGCCGGAGGGCGCCGACTACGCCGCGGGCAGCCAGCTGGTCGTCCTGGAAGCGATGAAGATGCAGCACGTACTGGTCGCGCCGGACGCGCTGCGGACCGTGCGGATCCTGGTGACGCCCGGGCAGGTGGTGGGGACCGGAGACCCACTGCTGGTGTTCACTCGCACGGCGGCGGCCGGTGACAGCGAGTCCGTCACGGCCGCAACTGATCTCGATCGGCAGCGGGACGATCTCGACGAGGTGGTGCACCGGCGTTTCCTGACCCTCGACGAGGGCCGGCGGGCCGCGGTGGACAAGCGGCACAGCCGAGGCCGTCGCACCGCGCGGGAGAACATCGCCGATCTCGTCGATCCCGGCAGCTTCGTCGAATACGGCGCGCTGGCCATCGCGGCGCAGCGCAGCCGCCGCTCGGAAGAGGACCTGATCGCCAACACCCCGGCCGACGGACTGATCGCCGGCCTGGCCACCATCGGCGCGGACCGTTTCGGGTCCGCGGCGCGGGCCGTCGTGGTGTCCTACGACTACACCGTGCTGGCCGGCACACAGGGCATGCGCAATCACGCCAAGACCGACCGCGTGTTCGACCTCGCCGCGCGAAAACGGTTGCCGGTGGTGCTGTTTGCCGAGGGCGGCGGGGGGAGGCCGGGGGACACTGACGTCGGCGGCGTCGCCGGTCTGGACGTCCCGACCTTCCGGATGCTGGCGGGACTGAGCGGGGACGTGCCGCTGGTGTCGATCGTCTCGGGCCGGTGTTTCGCCGGCAACGCGGCGCTGGCCGGGGTGTGCGACGTGATCATCGCGACGCCGGACGCCAACATCGGGATGGGCGGTCCGGCGATGATCGAGGGCGGCGGGCTGGGCGTTTATCCGCCCGAGGCGATCGGTCCGATCGGTGTACAGCGGCGCAACGGCGTGGTCGGCCTGGTCGCCCGTGACGAGGCGCACGCCGTCGCGCTGGCCAAGCGCTACCTGTCGTATTTTCAGGGCCCGGTGGGCGACTGGACCGCCCCCGATCCGCGGTTGGCCCGGCATGTGGTGCCGCAGAACCGGTTACGCTCCTACGACGTGCACCGGGCGATCGAGGCGATCGTCGACGTCGGATCGGTGCTGGAGCTCCGGGCGGACTACGGCGTGGGAATGGTCACCGCGCTGGTGCGCGTCGAGGGTGTGCCGTACGGATTGATCGCCAACAGCACCCATCACCTGGGTGGGGCGATCGACGCGGAGGCCGCCGACAAGGCCGGCGACTTCCTGGCCCTGTGCGAATCGTTCGGGCTGGCGGTGATCTCGCTGTGCGACACCCCGGGCTTCATGGTCGGGCCCGACGCGGAGGTTCAGGCGGCGGTGCGCCGCTTCGGCCGGATGTTCGTGCTGGGTGCGCGGCTGACGGTGCCACTGGGAATGATCATCCTGCGCAAGGGATATGGGCTCGGTGCGATGGCGATGGCCGGCGGTTCATTCCGCGCGCCGCAGTTCACCGTGGCCTGGCCGACCGGAGAGATCGGCGGGATGGGCCTGGAGGGCGCGGTGCGCCTGGGCTACAGCAAGGAACTGGCCGCCGCGGGCGATTCAGGGGGTCCGGCCGAACGGCAGAGCCTGTTCGATCGGCTGGTCGCCGCCGCCTACGAGCACGGCAAGGCGCTGCGGGCGGCCACCACGTTCGAGCTGGACGACGTCATAGACCCAGCAGCCTCCCGGGCCTGGATCACCAGGCTCTCGGGAGGCTGAGGGGTCTGGGGAGGTTATCCGTGTCCGGAACCGCAGCCGACACCGGGCAGACATCCGTTGCCGCCCGGCACGCCGCCGGGGCCGGCGAACTGCCCGCCGGAGCCACAGCCCACACCCGGGACGCAGCCCTGCCCGCCGGGTCCGCCGCCGGGACCGTTGAACTGGCCGCCGGAACCGCAGTTTCCGTTGGCGTCGCAGCCGCCGCCGCCCGGGTCATCCTTGAAGGTCACGTGCATGGGCGCCGGCGCGTTGGCGGCTGGTCCGGCGGCGTACACGTCAGCCGCTGCCACGGGCGCTGCGGCGATGGCCGCGGCGACAGCCCCGACGACAACCAGAGGTTTCACAAGTGTCAATTTCGATAACATTCGTGAGGCATACCACCTCAACAGCTGCCCAAAACATCGCGAATAAAATTCGTCAGCAAACGACCTCTGCGCCGCCGCACGGCGGCTCTCACCGCCACGGAAGGCCCGACACATGTCCTCACAAGATCTGACCGGCCGCACCGCGATCATCACCGGTGCGTCGCGCGGAATCGGCCTTTCGATCGCCCAAGAGCTGGCGGCAGCGGGGGCCAATGTGGTGCTCACCGCGAGGAAACAGGAGGCCGCGGACGAGGCCGCCGCCCAGGTGGGTGCCCACGCCCTGGGGGTGGGGGCCCACGCGGTCGACGAGGATGCCGCGCGGCGCTGCGTCGAGCTCACCCTGGAGCGCTTCGGCGGCGTCGACATCCTGATCAACAACGCCGGAACCAACCCGGCATACGGCCCGCTGATCGACCAGGATCACGCCCGCTTCACCAAGATCTTCGACGTCAACCTGTGGGCGCCGCTGCTGTGGACCTCACTCGTCGTCAAGTCGTGGATGGGTGAGCACGGCGGGGCGATCGTCAACACCGCCTCGATCGGCGGCATGCATCAATCGCCGGCGATGGGCATGTACAACGCCACCAAGGCGGCGCTGATCCACGTCACCAAGCAACTTGCGCTGGAACTCTCGCCGCGCATCAGGGTCAATGCCATCTGCCCGGGGGTGGTGCGCACGCGGCTCGCCGAGGCGCTCTGGAAGGACCACGAGGACCCGCTGGCGTCGTCGATCGCGCTCGGACGCATCGGGGAGCCGATCGACGTGGCCGCGGCAGTCGCCTTCCTGGTTTCCGACGCGGCGAGCTGGATCACCGGTGAGACCATGGTGATCGACGGTGGCCTGCTGCTGGGCGCCGCTCAGGGATTTCAGTCCGCACCGGGCGGCGGACGATGACCGCCGTCGACACCGCCGACCTGGACGCGCGGGTGCAGGCACTGCTCGACGAGCGCGACCCGGCGACCGACGAACCACGGGATTTTCTTGGCGCGCAATACGATGCCGGCCTGGCGTGGGTGCATCTGCCGCACGGTTTCGGCGGCCTGGACCTGCCGCGCACCGCCCAGGAACGAGTCGATGCCCGACTGGCCGCCGCCGGCGCGCCGGTGGGTGGAACCCCGAAGAATTACATCGGCATGGGCATGGCGGCGCCGACGATCGCGGCGTTCGGCACCGACGAGCAGAAGCGAAAGTTCCTGCGCCCGTTGTTCACCGGTGAGCAGATCTACTGCCAGCTGTTCAGCGAGCCCGGCGCCGGATCGGACCTCGCCGGGGTTGCCACGCGGGCGGTCCGCGACGGTGACGACTGGATTGTCAACGGGCAGAAGGTGTGGACGTCGCAGGCGCAGCATGCGCAGATGGCCATCCTCGTCGCGCGGACCGATCCGGCCGTGCCCAAACATCATGGCCTGACCTACTTCCTGTGCGACATGACGCAACCCGGTGTCGAGATCCGGCCGCTGCGCCAGATCACCGGCGAGGCCGAATTCAACGAGGTGTTCCTCACCGATGTCCGGATACCCGACGCCAACCGGCTCGGCCCTGAGGGCGGCGGCTGGCGCGTCGCCACCACCACGCTCAACAACGAGCGGGTCGCGATCGGCTTGCGCGCCGGGGCCCCGCGGGAAGGCGGCCACATCGGCAAGGTCACGGAGGCCTGGCGCGCCGACCCCGAGCTGCGCAACCCCTCGATGCACGACCAACTGATGCGGCTCTGGGTCGAAGCGGAGGTGCTCCGCCTGGCCGGCGAGCGACTGCGGCAACAGGCGGCCACCGGTCAGCCCGGGCCGGAGGGCGCCGGCATGAAGGTGGCGTTCGCCAAGCTGGCACAAGCGATTTCGGGTTTCGAGATAGAGCTGCACGGCGAAGCCGGGCTGCACTACGACGACTGGACCATGCGCAGGCCCGAGACGGTAGACCTGATCGGTCGAGGGCCCGGCTACCGCTATCTGCGGGCGCGCGGCAATTCGATCGAGGGCGGCACGTCGGAAATCCTGCGCAACACCATTTCCGAACGGATCCTCGGCCTGCCGGGTGAACATCGTGTCGACAAAGACGCCGCCTGGAAGGACCTGCCCCGATGAGCGCTCACGCCGGCGACCTGCTGTATTCCGACACCGAAGAGGCGTTGCGGGCCGGGGTCCGGCAGCTCTTCGCCGAGCGGTGCCCGGCCGAATCGGTGGCGCGCGCCTATGACGCTGAGCCACAAGATTTTTCGGATGTGTGGCACAAGCTGGCCGCGGAGCTGGGCGTGGCCGGCCTGCTGGTTCCGGAGTCGCTGGGCGGTGCCGGCGCGAGCGTCCGCGAGGCTGCGGTGGTGATGGAGGAGATCGGCAGGGCCGTCGCGCCCGTGCCGTTTCTGCCCAGCGCGGTGCTGGCCACGATCGCGCTGCTGCGAGCCGGTGACACCGACACGGTGTCCGCGCTGGCCCAGGGCGAACTGACGGCGGCGCTGGTGGTCCCGCTGGCGGGCGCGCCAGGCGACCCGGTGACCGGCGTCAGCGCGGGCGCCGACGGACTGAGCGGCTCGGTCACCGGCGTGGCGGGCGTCGACGCCGCCGATGTGCTGGTGGTCCCCGTCGCGGGGCGCGACGGGCTCGAGCTGCACACCGTTGCCGGCGACGCGGCGGGCGTGCAGATTTCCCCGCTGCTCGCGCTGGATATGACCAGACCCCTTGCCGCCGTATCATTTTCGGGGGCTCCGTCGTCTCGGATCGGGGCGGCCGACGAGCCGGTCGCCGAAGCCATCCGGACCGGAGCCGCCCTGCTGGCGTCCGAGCAACTCGGCATCGCCCAATGGTGCTTCGAGACCACTCTCGAGTACGTCAGGCAGCGCAGGCAATTCGGTCGCACCATCGGCTCCTACCAGGCGATCAAGCACCGGTTGGCGGATCTGTGGTTCGAGGTCGGCGCGGCGACGGCTGCGGCCCGCCATGCGGCCGACGCCTGTGCCAGGGGCGACGACGCGGACGCCGCGGCGGCCATCGCCCAGGCGTACTGCAGCGATGTCGCGGTGCACGCCGCCGAGGAGTGCGTGCAGTTGCACGGCGGCATCGGTATGACCTGGGAATATCCGGCCCACCTGTACCTCAAGCGGGCCAAGAGCGACCAGTTGGCGTTCGGCACCGGCTATCGTCAACGCGCCCGGCTGGCCGAACTGGTGGACCTGCCGGCGTTCTGACGCTCGCCCGCGGAGTGATGGCCGCCGACGGTAGAGTCTGCCGACCACACGCGGCAGGTGCGATCCGTGGCTGGCTGACCAGGACGACGGCACCGTGGTGGCCGCGACGCTGCTGATGACCGCGTTAACGCGGTAACGCCGACGCGAACACCTCCGTCATGGCCTCCCAGTGCCGTCCGGCGGCGGCGGCGTCGTAGGGGGCGTTGTCCGGGACCGCGAATCCGTGGCCGGCCGAATACCACTCGATGGTGTGCTCGACCCCGGCCGCCGTCAGCGCTTTGCCGAGCTGTTCGGCGTGGTCGGCGGTGAACGACGCGTCGTTCTCGGCGCCGCCGACGTACACCGTGGCGCTCATCCGGTCGGCAAGCAGATGCGGGCTGTCGTCGGTGTCGGTGACCAGGCCGCCGCCGTGGAAGGACGCCGCGGCGGCGACGCGGTGTGGCAGCCGCCCGGCCACGATGAGCGAGGACCGACCGCCCATGCAGTAGCCGCACACCCCGAATCGGTCGCCGGCGACCTCGGGGCGGGCGGCCAGATAGTCGAAGAAGGCGGCCGCGTCGGCGGTCGTCCGCTCCGGGGTGACGCTGCCGATCATCGAGAACAGGCGGTCGCGCTCCTTCTTGTCGCTGAAGACGCTCGCCATGTCGAAAGGCGCCCAGTCCCCGCTGCGGTAGTAGACATCCGGAAGCAGCACGGCGTAACCGAACCCGGCCAGCTTGGCGGCCATCTGCTCGAACGTGTCGCGCACGCCGCCGGCGTCGGGATACATGACGACCCCCGGCCACGGGACTTGCGATTCGGGGCCGTCGGGGGTGAACAGATGGACCGTGCAGCTGCCGTCGGGTGTAGTGACGACGTCGATGATGTTCGGCATGGCACCCGTTCTACTCCGCGTGCCTAGAGGTATTCTCCCCGCGTGCCGATCCCCACCCCCTACGAGGACTTGCTTCGCCTGGTGCTCGAAGAGGGAACGGCCAAGTCCGACCGCACCGGTACCGGGACCCGCAGCCTGTTCGGGCAGCAGCTGCGCTACGACCTGTCGGCCGGCTTCCCGCTGCTCACCACCAAGAAGGTGCACCTCAAGTCCGTGGTCTACGAGTTGCTGTGGTTCTTGCGCGGCGACTCCAACGTCGCCTGGCTGCACGAGCACGGAGTCACCATTTGGGACGAATGGGCAAGCGACACAGGCGATCTCGGTCCCATCTACGGCGTGCAGTGGCGGTCCTGGCCGACCCCGACGGGCGAGCACGTCGACCAGATCAGCGCGGCCCTGGACCTGCTGCGCAGCGACCCGAACTCGCGGCGCATCATCGTGTCCGCCTGGAACGTCGGCGAAATCCCCGCGATGGCGCTGCCTCCGTGTCACGCGTTCTTCCAGTTCTACGTGGCCGACGGGCGGCTGAGCTGCCAGCTCTACCAGCGCAGCGCCGACCTGTTCCTGGGGGTGCCGTTCAACATCGCCAGCTATGCGCTGCTCACGCACATGATGGCGGCCCAGTCCGGCCTGGCCGTCGGCGAGTTCGTGTGGACCGGCGGGGACTGCCACATCTACGACAACCATCTCGAACAGGTGCGGCTGCAGCTCAGCCGTGATCCCAGGCCATACCCGAAACTCGTTCTGGCCAAAAGGGATTCGATCTTCGACTACATCTATGACGACGTCGTCGTAGAAAACTACGACCCACATCCGGCGATCAAAGCCCCAGTCGCTGTATGAGGCGCGCCGGCGACGCGGCCGTCGCGCGCGGTTGGCAAGCCGGGATCAAGGAGTTGCCGGTATGAACGAGGTCGGACTGGTGTGGGCGCAGTCGACCTCCGGCGTCATCGGGCGCGGTGGCGGCATCCCCTGGAACGTGCCGGAAGACCTGACCCGGTTCAAAGAGGTGACCCTGGGGCACCCGGTGGTGATGGGCCGTCGAACGTGGGATTCGCTGCCGGCGAAGGTGCGCCCCCTGCCGGGCAGGCGCAATGTCGTGCTGTCTCGCGACGCCGGCTTCGTCGCCGACGGGGCGCAGGTGGCAGCGACCCTGGACGATGCCCTCGCCCTCGGCGGGGGCGGCCCGCAGACGTGGGTCATCGGCGGTGCGCAGATTTATTTGCTGGCGCTGAAGTACGCCACCCGCTGCGAGGTAACCGAGATCGACATCGATTTGCGACGCGATGACGACGACGCGCTGGCGCCGGCGCTGGACGACACGTGGGTGGGTGAAACGGGGGAGTGGCAGGCCAGCCGCTCGGGACTGCGGTATCGCTTTCACAGCTATCGTCGATCGCTTGCGCACCCGTTCGCGGATGTTCGCGTTCGGGCCTGACCTGACATACTCGTACGGGTCAACCAGGCATCGCACAGCAGGCAATCGCACAGAAGGGGGAATTGGCAGTGAACATCGAACCCGCGAAGACGTTTTCTCGAAAATTCATGGGCTACGACGGCGCCGCGGTTGACGCCTACATCGAGATGCTGACCACCAAGCAACAGCTATTGCTCGACGATGTCGCGAGCCTACGGGCCCGGCTGCAGGAATCCGGCGACCAAACCGCCGCGCTGCGCCAGGAAGTGGCGGCGCTGACGGACACTTCGCCGTCGCCGCACGCGGTGCAGCAGCGGTTGGCGAAGATGCTGAGCCGCGCGGTCGACGAGGTCGCCGAGATGCAGGCCGAGGCCCGGGCCGAAGCGGATGGGCTGATCGCCGACGCCGAGGCCGAGGCGCAAGCCGCCGAGCAAAAGCGCGACGAGGTGCTCGCCGACATGGCCGCGCAGCAAAAGGCGCTGGAAGCCGAGTACGACGAGACCAGGGAAAGGCTCGACGCCGAATTGGCCGACCTGCGCGCGGAGACTCAGGCGGCCATCGACGAGGCGCGCCGAGACGCCGAGCGCGAATGTGAGCAGCTGCTGGGCGACGCGAAACAGGGTGCCGATCACTATCGGGAGCGGGCCCAGCGCGCGGTGGAGGAGTTGACGGCGCAGCGCATCAAGATCCTCGAGCAACTGACGGGCGTACACCGCGACCTCGGCCAGGTCCCCAAGGCCCTCGAGGCCGCCTACGAGGAACTCAACGATTCCTCCGACGAGGGCGTGCTGCGGGCGGGCTGAGAACGCGCCCGCCAACGGTGTCGGGGCGGCGCGGTATCGTCGGCGCCGTGTCGACCCGCAGGCTATCGGCCGCCCAAGCCCGGCGGATAGCCGTTGCGGCCCAAGGATTCAGCGACCCCCGGCCCGGGGGCGAGGTCAGCCGTGCTCACCTCAAGCGGCTCATCTCCAAGATTCAAGTGCTGCAACTGGATTCGGTCTCGGTGGCGGTGCGGGCGCACTACGCCCCGGTGTTCAGCCGGCTCGGCCCCTACGACCGCGACGTGCTCGACCGTGCCGCCTGGGGCCCGCGGTCGTCGCGGCTGCTGGCGGAGTACTGGGCGCACGAGGCCGCGCTGATGGCCGTCGAGGACTGGCCTCTGTTGCGCTGGCGGATGCGCCAGTACCGGCACGGTCGGTGGGGCACCCACATCGTCAAGGCCAACCCGCGGCTGGCCGACGAGATCGTCGCAGCCATCGCCGAACTCGGGCCCAGCACCGCCGGCCAGATCGAAGCGCACCTGGCCGCCGGACCCCGCCGCAAAAAGGGCACCTGGTGGACGCGCAGCGACACCAAGTGGGTGGCCGAGGCGCTGTTTTCCGCCGGGGTGCTCACCACCGCCACCCGGGTGGGCTTCGCCCGCCATTACGACCTGGTGGAGCGGGTGCTGCCGGCCGGTGTGCTGGCCCGTGAGGTCGACGACGACGAGGCGATCCGCGAACTGACATTGCGGGCCGCCTCCGCGCTGGGCGTGGGCACCGAAGCCGACCTCCGCGACTACTTCCGGCTGTCGGCGCAGCAGGTCAAGCCGGCGATCGCCGCGTTGGTGGCCGCCGGTGACATCGAGCCGGTCGACGTCGACGGCTGGTCCGCGCCGGCCTACCTGCGGGCGGGCCGCGCGGTGCCCCGCGCCGACCGCGGCACCGCGCTGCTGTGCCCGTTCGACCCGCTCATCTTCTTCCGGCCGCGCGTCGAGCGACTATTCGAATTCCATTACCGCATCGAGATCTACACCCCGGCCGCCAAGCGGCAGTACGGCTACTATGTGTGGCCGCTGCTGATGGACGGGCGGCTGGTGGCCCGCGTCGACCTCAAGGCCGATCGGGCCGCCAACTCGCTGCGGGTGCTCGGCGCGTTCGGCGAGCCCGATGCGCCCCAGCCCCGCGTCGCCGCCGCGCTGGCCGGCGAGCTGGAGTCCATGGCGTCGTGGCTGGGCCTGGGCGGATTCAGCGTGGCCGGGCGCGGTGACCTGTCCGGCGCGCTGCGCGCTGCTGCCAAGCGGGCCGGATAGTGCCGGCCACACTGGGGAACTAGCCGGAATTCCGTGCCCGCCCGCCCCGGGGTGGCGGACACAAGTGCATTCGCGTTTGCTCGTTCGCCAGTTTCGGGTCACATCACCCAGGCTCATCCGCCATGATGAGGGACATCGAGGGCGCAAGCGAAGTCAGCGGGATGGCCGGTCCGGTCAACGAGGCCACGGGTCGGTGTGGGTCGTGCGGGAACGATCTGCGCGCGAGGGCGCGGTTCTGTGACGCGTGCGGGACCCCAGTCTCACCCACACCGAGGTCAGCCGAACACAAACAAGTGACCGTCCTGTTCGCCGACGTCGTCGGTTCGATGAAGCTCGCCGCGACGCTGGACGGGGAGCGGCTCCGTGAGCTCATGAATGAGTTGTTCAACCGCGCGGCGGCGGTGGTGCAGCGCTATCAGGGAACGGTCGACAAGTTCACCGGCGACGGCTTGATGGCGTTGTTCGGTGCTCCGGTCGCGCTGGAAGACCATGCGCTGCGGGCCTGTATCGCCGCGCTGGAAATCCAGTCCGTCGCTAACGATCTTGCGACCGAGGTGCGTCGCCGCGACGGCATTGACCTGCACCTTCGCATTGGCCTGAACTCTGGTGAAGTAATCGCCGGTGAAATCGGCTCGGGCCCAGGTAGATACACCGTCGTGGGTCACCCGGTCGGCATGGCGCAGCGCATGGAGGCGGCCGCCCCAGCGGGTGGAGTCTTGTGCTCACAGTCCACGGCTCGCCTCGTCGAGTACGCCACTCGCCTTGGGTCCGTCGAAGAGATTCACGTCAAAGGCGCCGCAGCGCCAGTCCCCGGACAGCGGCTCCTTGCGGTGGAAACCGAGCGAATGGTGTTGGGCCGCAACGAAGGCCTCATGCTGGGCCGCGATGCCGAGCTGAGTCAGTTGCTGGAGGCAGTCGACACCCCGACGGCGGGCGTGGTCGGGGTTGTCGGTGCCCCGGGGCTGGGGAAGAGTCGCCTGATTGCTGAGTTCACGGCTGTCGCCGCGAACCAGGGCGCCGATATCGTCGTCGCCCGCTGCGAGGCTCACACCAGCATGCTCGCGTTCGGCGCGTTGTCGCGATTGCTGCGTGCCATGTTCATGGTGGCGGGGCTCGGTGGTGCCGAGGCGCGCCGACACACGTCGGCCCAATGCACGGGAGTCTTGACGCCGCACTCAGCCGACGAGCAGATCCTGTTCGAGGCCATGGGCATCGCCGACACTGATGCACCGCCACTGATGGTCAGCGTCGACGGCCGACGCCGCCGGCTGGCCGGGTCGATGGCGCGGGCCGTCCGCGCCCAGCCGGGCAGGAACGTCTTCATACTCGAGGACGCGCACTGGATCGATGAGCCCAGCGACGATGTGTTGGCAGACTTCGCCGACGGACTCAGAGGGACCTCATCGACGTTGGTCATCACCTATCGGCCGGAGTTTCACGGTGCGCTGCAACAGCATTCGGATCGAACGATCCCATTGCGACCATTGACCGATTCGACGGCGCTAAGCGTGGTCAACCAACTGCTGGGGGACAACCCGTCGGTGACGGGTCTGGCCGAGAAGGTCACGATTGCCGCGGCGGGTAACCCGTTTTTCATCGAGGAGATCGTCCGGGACCTGGTAGGCCGCAACGAGCTCGCCGGAAGTCGTGGTGGCTACTGCCTGATCGGCGATGTCGACACCCTCGCCGTTCCTCCCACGGTGCAAGCGGTGCTCTCCGCGCGCATCGATCGACTGCCCCTCGAAGCGAAGTCGGCCCTGAATGCGGCCGCGGTCATCGGTAACCATTTCGACGCCGACACGCTGCATGCCTTATTACCCGGCAGCCTGTCTGCGCGGCTGGCCGAATTGCTGGCGGCCGAACTGATCGACCAGACGGAATTCCTTCCGCAAGAACGTTATTGCTTCCGACACCCGTTGGTGCGGACGGTTGCGTACGAATCCCAACTGACCGCAGCTCGCGCACAGGCACACCGAAGACTTGCCGCGGCCATCGAGAAGCGAGACCCCGCCTGCGCCGACGAGAATGCCGCGCTTATTGCCACGCACCTAGAGGCGGCCGGCGAACTGGCACAGGCCTTCAGCTGGCACATGCGTGCCGCGGAATGGCTCCGGTCTCGCGACCTTGCGGCCGCACGCGCGCAATGGGAAGGTGCCCAGCGCATCGCCGACCGCCTCCCCGACGACCACGACGGCGTCGTCGCCGCGCGAGTCGCGCCACGGACGATGCTGGTGTCGACAACGTTCTTCGCCGGCGACAGTGTCGATACCGATGAGCGCTACCGCCAGTTTCGTGACTTGGCCTTGGCAAGCGGTGACCTGACGTCCTTCGCGGTCGGAACGGCCGGGCGCATCTGGTCGCTGAGCGTCAACGACAGCCGCCTCCCCGAGGCCGCGGCGCTGGCATTGGAGGTCGAAAACGTCGTCTCCGAAGTTCAATGTGACGCAACGACCATGCGCATCATCCTCGTTTCACTGGCCTACGCGCGGTTCGTCAGCTGTGACTTCGATGCTGCGCTACAGATGATTGCGTCGATAGTGGGGCTGCCACAAGACGAACCGGTAGTCGAACTGTCGGTTGCCAACACCCTTCGTGGCGTGATGGAACTCTGCTCCGGCGAGAACGAGCAGGGGCACCGACATCTGCGGGTCGGAATAGATCTGGCGCGTGGCCTTACCCCCGTCAGCTATGCAGCAAGCTTGTCCTACTGGGTCACCATGCTGGCCGCCGTCGGGATGTATCGCGCTGATGAGCTACTGAGCGAGATGCGCACTGCGCTGCGGCGCGCCGAGGCGTTCGGCGACATCTTCGGCATCATCGCCGCGCAGTGGGCCTACGGCAGTGCGCTTCTGCGCGCGAGCAGCGCGTCGCACGATGAGGCGATCGCGGTTCTTCAAGACGCCCGAGCGAAAATCCTCAAGCACCGGATGTGGATCCTGGCCTTGACGACCATTGACCCCGATCTGGCGCTCGACGCCACGCGCAAGGGCCGACGCGATGAAGCGATTTCTGATCTGCACGAATCAGTTTCGCGTCAGTTGACCGGTGGCTCTCGGGTGTTCGTGGGTTGCGCCACCGAGGCGCTGATCGAGCTTCTGGTTGCTCGTGGTACATCCGACGATCTGGCCGAGGCACACCGAATCCTCGACGATTGGCAGGCGCACCGGCCCGGCATTCCCGCGCTGGATCTGTGGTGGCTGAAGTCGCGTGCGCTGTTGACCAAGGCGGAGGGCGACTTCGGTGGTTACACCGAGCTGGCGAAGCAATACCTCTCGGAGTGCGAGGGACTGAACGCGCTCGGCCGCATCGCCGAAGCTCGCCAAATGGTCGGCACGCTGACGTGAGCAAACTCGATAAGGTGTGACAGATGGCGAAGATACTGGCCTACACCTCGCCTGCACTCGGCCACTTGCTGCCGATCAGCGCGCTGCTGACGGAGCTGTCGTCCCGGGGTCACGAAATACACGTGCGCACGCTCGCCGACGGTGTGCCGACAGCCGCGGCGCTCGGTTTCCGCGCGCACGCGATCGATCCACGGATCGAGGAGATCGAGCTCGACGACTGGAAGGCGACCAACCCTCGTGCCGCGCTTCAGCGCACCGTCGCAGTGTTCGGTAGGCGCGCTCCCGCCGAAGTGGCCGATCTCGCCGGCGCTTTGGCGCGGGTCCGTCCCGATGTGTTGCTGGTGGATGTGAATTGCTGGGGCGCGCAGTCGGCGGCCGAAGCCGGCGACATCCCCTGGGTGTGCTTTTCGCCGTACACACCGGCTTTGCGGTCGTCCGGGGTGCCGCCGTTCGGGCTTGGGCTCAGACCGCTACCGGGTGCGTTGGGCCGCGTGCGCGATGCCGCCGTACGGGCAGTCGTGACGAGGTCGGTGGAGGGCGTAATGCTGCCGGGGGTCAATGCGATTCGCGAAGACGTCGGTGTGCCGAAGGTCCGGTCTGTGGACGAGTTCTTAAGGCGGGCGCCCCTGATATTGGTCGCCAGCGGCAAGCCTTTTCAATACCCCGGCACCGACTGGGGCGACGCGGTGCAGATGATCGGACCCTGCGTGCTCGATCCGGTGTTGGACACTGCCGCGGATTGGCTGTCTTCGATCGAGCGGCCAATCGTGCTCGTCACGACGTCGTCGGAGAAACAAGGTGATGCCAAGCTGGCGCTGACTGCGATGGCCGCTTTGGCGGATGACGCGGTTCATGTGGTCGCCACACTGCGGGAGGGGCAACCGGAGCAAATTTCGGCACCACCCAATGCGACCGTATGTCAGTTCGTCCCGCACGGTCCGGTGCTGGACCGTGCGGTTTGCGTGGTGACGCATGGCGGTATGGGCGCGACCCAGAAAGCGCTCGCTCGAGGCATACCGGTATGTGTCGTGCCATTCGGACGCGATCAATTCGAAGTCGCACGGCGCGTCGAGTCGGCCGGGTGCGGTACCCGCCTGCCCGGCAAGAAACTGTCAGCGTCCCGGCTTCGGGCGAAAGTGCGAGAAGCGATGACGATGACCGAGGGTGCGGCGCGGGTGGCCGAGGGGTTCGCCGCGACCGATGGGACGGCCCGCGGCGCTGACCTCGTGGAGCAACAGCTGCGCAATGCCGGCGCCGGTCCCGCCCGCTAAGGTGAGCGCCGTGGCCGAGATCGCGCCGCTGCGCGTGCAACTGATCGCCAAGACCGACTTCGTGGCGCCCCCGGACGTGCCGTGGAGCACCAACGCCGGCGGCGGCCCCGCGCTGGTCGAGTTCGCGGGCCGGGCCTGCTACCAAAGCTGGTCCAAACCCAATCCCAAGACCGCGACCAACGCCGGCTACATCAAGCACATCATCGACGTCGGCCACCTTTCCGTCCTCGAGCACGCGAGCGTGTCGTTCTACATCACCGGCATCTCGCGATCGTGCACCCACGAGCTGATCCGGCATCGGCACTTCTCGTATTCGCAGTTGTCGCAGCGCTACGTCCCCGAGAGGGACTCACGCGTCGTCGTGCCGCCGGGCATGGAAGACGATCCGGAGCTGCAGCAGATCCTGACCGCGGGCGCCGACGCAGGCCGCGCCGCCTACACCGAGTTGCTTGCCAAGCTGGAAGCGAAGTTCTCCGATCAGCCGAACGCCATTCTGCGCCGCAAACAGGCCCGCCAGGCCGCCCGCGCAGTGCTGCCCAACGCGACCGAAACCCGCATCGTGGTCACCGGCAATTACCGGGCGTGGCGCCACTTCATCGCCATGCGCGCCAGCGAGCACGCCGATGTGGAGATCCGGCGGCTCGCCATCGAATGCCTGCGCCAGCTGGCGGGCGTGGCACCCGCGGTGTTCGCCGATTTCGAGATCTCCGCCCTGGCCGACGGCACGGAGGTGGCGACCAGCCCGCTCGCCACCGAGTCCTGAGCCGGCGTGCGCCGGGGAAGGCGCAGGTGGCGAATTGGGCAGGTCCACCGAGTCCTGAGCCGGCGTGCGCCGGGGAAGGCGCAGGTGGCGAATTGGGCAGGTCCACCGAGTCCTGAGCCGG
>NZ_JAPIYN010000029.1:0-10981 GCF_035617725.1 Mycobacterium sp. 94-17 | reverse complement strand
CGTGCGCTTACGTGGGTGCCAATTCGCTTGCCCGCGCCAGGTAACCTGAACACCGTGAGCACGGTCGGATTCGACGCCCCAGCGTTGCTGGGAACTCTGCTGACCGCGATGGTCACACCGTTTCGCCCCGACGGCTGCGTCGACACTGCCGCGGCCGCACAGCTGGCCAATCACCTGATCGACGCGGGCTGTGACGGGTTGGTGGTTTCGGGAACCACCGGCGAGTCCCCGACCACCACCGACGACGAGAAGCGGGAGCTGCTGCGCGTCGTGCTGGAGGCCGTCGGCGACCGGGCCCGTGTCATCGCCGGCGCGGGTACCTATGACACCGCCCACAGCATCGGGCTGGCCAAGGCCTGCGCGGCCGAGGGCGCGCACGGGCTGCTGGTGGTCACGCCGTACTACTCGAGGCCGCCGCAGAGCGGGCTGATCGCCCATTTCACCGCCGTCGCCGACGCGACCGAGCTGCCGGTGGTGCTTTATGACATCCCGCCGCGCTCGGTGATACCGATCCAGCCCGAAACCATCCGCGCGCTGGCCGCCCACCCGAACATCGTGGGAATCAAGGACGCGAAGGGCGACCTGCACAGCGGTGGCCAGATCATCGCCGAGACCGGCCTGGCCTACTATTCCGGCGACGATGCGCTGAACCTGCCGTGGCTGGCCATGGGCGCCACCGGGTTCATCAGCGTGATCTCTCATGTCGCGGCCGGACAGTTGCGGGAACTGTTGTCCGCCTTCAACTCCGGGGACATCGCCACCGCCCGAAAGATCAACGCCACCATCGCCCCGCTGTGCGACGCGATGGGCCGCCTGGGCGGGGTGACGATGTCCAAGGCCGGCCTGCGCCTGCAGGGCATCGATGTCGGCGACCCGCGATTGCCGCAAATGCCCGCAACCGCAGAACAACTCGACGCGTTGGCCGCCGACATGCGTGCGGCGTCGACGCTGCGGTGAACCGAGGAGTTTCTGAGAAGTGGATGTAGACCTCACCCCGCCAGGCCCGTTGGCCGCAGGAGGGTTGCGGGTCACCGCTCTCGGTGGCATCAGCGAAATCGGCCGCAACATGACGGTTTTCGAGCACCTGGGCCGGCTGTTGATCATCGACTGCGGCGTGATGTTCCCCACCCACGACGAACCCGGGGTCGACCTGATCCTGCCGGATCTGCGCCATATCGAAGACCGCCTCGACGACATCGAGGCCCTCGTGCTCACCCACGCCCACGAGGACCACATCGGCGGCATCCCGTTCCTGCTCAAGCTGCGTCCCGACATCCCGGTGGTCGGTTCGAAGTTCACGCTCGCACTGGTCGCCGCGAAGTGCCGCGAGCACCGGCTCAAGCCGGTGTTCGTCGAGGTGACCGAGGGCCAGAAGACCAGGCACGGCGTCTACGAATGCGAGTATTTCGCCGTCAACCACTCCATCCCCGACGCGCTGGCGATCGCCGTACACACCGGCGCGGGGACGGTCCTGCACACCGGTGACATCAAACTCGACCAGCTTCCCCTGGACGGCCGCCCCACCGACCTGCCCGGCATGTCCCGGCTCGGCGATGCCGGGGTGGACCTGTTCCTCTGCGACTCAACCAATTCCGAGCATCCCGGCGTCGGGCCTTCGGAAAGCGAAGTGGGTCCGACGCTGCACCGCCTGATCCGCGGCGCCGACGGACGCGTCATCGTGGCGTGCTTTGCCTCCAACGTGGACCGGGTGCAGCAGATCATCGACGCCGCAGTCGCTCTGGGCCGGCGGGTGTCGTTCGTCGGCCGATCCATGGTGCGCAACATGGGGATCGCGCGCGAACTGGGATTTCTGCGGGTGGCCGATTCGGACGTGATCGACATCGGTGCCGCCGAGATGATGCCGGCCGACCGGGTGGTGCTGATCACCACCGGCACGCAGGGCGAACCGATGTCGGCGCTATCACGGATGTCGCGCGGCGAGCATCGCAGCATCACGCTGACCGCCGGGGATCTGGTGGTGCTGGCTTCGTCGCTGATCCCGGGCAACGAAGAAGCGGTGTACGGCGTCATCGACGAACTCGCCAAGATCGGGGCCCGCGTCGTCACCAATGCCCAAGCCCGCGTGCACGTTTCGGGACACGCCTATGCCGGCGAACTGTTGTTCCTGTACAACGGGATTCGGCCGCGCCACGTCATGCCGGTGCACGGCACATGGCGCATGCTGCGCGCCAACGCCAAACTGGCGGCCCGCACCGGGGTGCCGGAGGAGTCGATCCTGCTGGCCGAGAACGGAGTCAGCGTCGACCTGGTGGCGGGCAGGGCCTCGATCGCCGGCGCGGTGCCGGTCGGCAAGATGTTCGTCGACGGCCTGATCAACGGCGACGTCGGTGACATCACCCTGGGTGAGCGGCTCATCCTGTCGTCGGGCTTCGTGGCAGTGACGGTGGTGGTCGCGCGCGGCACGGGGCGTCCGGTCGCCCCGCCGCAGCTGCATTCGCGCGGATTCTCCGAGGATCCCAAGGCGCTCGAGCCCGCGGTGCGCAGGGTGGAGGCGGAGCTGGAAGCGCTGCTGGCCGAGCACATCACCGATCCGAGCCGCATCGCCCAGGGTGTACGGCGCACCGTCGGCAAGTGGGTGGGCGAAACCTACCGCCGCCAGCCGATGATCGTGCCGACCGTCATCGAGGTCTGACGCGATATCCAGACACAAACCGCAGCGACGTCCTTTGGCGTGTCGTCGTCAACGTTTACGTGTCGCGGGGTGCGGCGATCGCTAGATCTTCTCGGCGTAGGCCGACCATTCCAGTTGTGATGCTTTGAGCCTGCGGCCGGTGGGCTCGACATAGCGCGCGACGAGCGCGTCGGGCCCGGCCTGCTCCACCAGCCGCCAGCCGTATTCGTCGAGGAACGTGGCGACTTCGTCGGGCTGCAAACCGAAGTGCCACAGTTGCCGCCGCCGGCGTACCTTCCGGTACAGCGTGCGGGTGCCGTACCGGTTGGTGCCGTCGATGAAATCCCTACGGACGTAAGTGAACACCAAACGGCTGCCGGGGGCGGCCGCACGCAGACCGTCCAGCGTGCGCCGGACGGTCGCTTCGGTGAGGTATTGCGTGACGCCTTCGCAGACGAAGAAGACCCGGTAGTCGGTGCGGTATCCGTGTTCGGCGAGCGAGGTGAGCAGGTCGTCGTGCTCGAGGTTCAGCGCCACCAGCCGCACCGACAGCGGCGGCTCACCGAGCACCCGCCGGACAGTCTTGAATTTCCTCGCCACGTTCACCGGCAGGTCGACCTCGAACACCGGCTTGCGGACCCGCCGCGTCAGCAGGTAGGCGCGGGTGTCCAGGCCCGCCCCGAGGATGACGACGGCGTCGATGTCGTCGATCGACTCCTTGAGCTTGTCGGCGATAAAACGCTTGCGGCAAGCCAGATTCGCCCACAGTCCAGGACCGGTGAACTCCGAGCCACGGATCATCAACCGGCGAGCCGGCGCGAACCGCGTCGCCGCGACGAGCCACCGCAGCGGCGCCGGCAGGAAGAGCTCGGCGAGGTCGTCGTCGACCAACCGCTGGCCGGGCGGCTCGTTCTGCTCGACGGCGGCCAGCACGATCGGTCCAAATGCCGTCTGCGCAACAGGGTTTCGTGCCATGGCCGCTACTTGTTCAGGAATCCCGCGTCGACGGGCAGGGTGACACCGGTGATGTAGCGCGCTTGGTCGGAAACCAGCCACGCCACCGCGTTGGCGATGTCCTCGACGTCGAGCACCTCCACCGGCATCGCGTTGCCCATGGCCCCCGGCGTGTCCGTCGCGGCGGCCATCTTGGCCAGCCACTCTCGGGTGAACTCGTTGTTGATCATCGGGGTCTCGACACCGGACGGATGGATCGAATTGACCCGGATCATCTGCCCGGCAAGAAGATTCGCGTAGACCCGCATCAGCCCGACCACCCCGTGCTTGGCGGCCGCGTAGCCGACCGAACCGGCGTCCGGACTGCCGACACCGGCCAGCCCCGCGCTCGAACTGATCAGCACGATCGACCCGCCGGTGCCCTGCCTGATCATCGTCGGTATCGCGACCTTGATGGTGTGGTAGACGCCGGTGAGGTTGACGTCGATGACGTCTCGCCAGCCGTTGTCACCGGATTGCATGGGGGCGATCCCGGCGTTGGCCACCACGATGTCCAGCCTGCCGAACTCGTCCAGGCCGGTCTGCAATGCCGCCGCCAGCGATTCGCGGTCGCGGACGTCACCCCGGGCGGCCACGATGCGACCGCCGGTGTCTTCCACGAGCTTCACGGTGGCCGCCAGGTCGTCGGCGGTGGCCAGCGAGTAGGGGACGCTGGCAATCTGGTCGCACAGGTCGACGGCGATGATGTCCGCGCCGTCGGCGGCCAGCCGCACCGCGTGCGCGCGCCCCTGCCCGCGCGCGGCGCCGGTGATGAAGGCGACCTTGCCCCGCAGGGGGCCTGCCGACGAGCCGGCCATCAGGGCCGCAACTGTCCTTTGGCCGGGTCGCCCGCCGGGGTCGGCTGCAGCATCTTGATGTCGGGGGCGCCGGCCAGGTGCTCGCCGGCCGCGGTGAACATGTTGGCGACCGCGGGCGCGGTGCTGTGCGCCTTGAGCGCCTCGGCGTCGGCCCATTGCTCGACGAAGACGAAGGTCTCGCCCGACTCATGCAGCGAGTACAGCTGGCAGCCCGGCTCGTCGTGTACTTCCTCGACCGCCCGCGTGAGGATGTCGCGAACGGTGTCGACCGACTCGGGTTTGACAGTCAGGGTGGCGACGACGACAACGGGCATTGATGGCCTCCTGGGGTGCTGTCGGGGGGTGGGTGACGAGCGCAACTCTCGCAACCGAATGTCACCCTACTCACGCGATTTCGCGGCCGGCTGGCCCCATACCCGAGAAGCGGAGTCGTTACCAGTGTGGCGGGTGGTGTAGATGATGTCGTAGCGACTACCCTTGCCGTCATGCCCAGTAAGACCGCGGCCCGCTCCGCAAGCCGAACGAGCAGGTCAAAGGCCCCTTCGCGCGCCGGCGGGTCCCGGCGTGCGCGCCCGGCGGCGCCCCGCAAGAAGGCCGGTAAGAAGGCCGGCAAGCCCGCCAGGGGGCGCAGCCACGCGCCGCTGGTCGGGGCCGGGCTGACCTGCGGTCGCGCGCTGCGCGCCGTCTACTTGATGGCCGCCCGCGGCACCGGCACCGCGGCCCGGTCGATCGGGCGGGCCCACGACATCGACCCCGGGCATCGCCGCGACGGCCTCGCGCTGCTGCTGCTGGGCTTTTCGGTGGTGGTCGCGGCGAGTTCGTGGTTCCACGCAGCCGGACCGGTCGGCGCGTGGGTCGACACGCTGCTGCGGACCTTCATCGGCGCGGGCGTGCTGGCGCTGCCGGTGGTCGCCGCCGCGGTGGCGGTGACCCTGATGCGCACCGAACCCAACCCGGATGTGCGCCCGCGACTGATCCTGGGCGCCAGCCTGATCACGCTGTCGGTCCTCGGTCTGCGCCACCTGTGGTCCGGTTCGCCGGGGGACCCCGAGGCGCGCCGGCGCGCGGCGGGCTTCATCGGCTTCGCCATCGGTGGGCCGCTCTCGGACGGTCTCACGCCCTGGATCGCCGCGCCGTTGCTGTTCATCGGCTTCATGTTCGGGCTGTTGCTGCTCACCGGGACCACCATCCGCGAGGTGCCCGACGTGGTTCGCGCCATGTTCGGCACCCGCCTGGTCGGCGCCGACGAACCGTACGACTACGCCGACGAGTTCGACGACGAGCCGGACCGCGACGCCTACTACTACGACGACGCGTCTTCGGTCCCCGAGGACGAGCCGCCGCCGTGGTCGCCCGACGACGACGCCCAGGCCGCGCTGCAGGACGACATCCCGACCATGCCCGAACCCGCCCTCGCACCCGCAGCACCCGCCGCACGGGGTGGCAGGCGCGGACGGTCGGCGGACAAGCGCGCCACCGCGGAGCTGGACCGCATCGTCGAGGGCCCGTACACGCTGCCCTCGCTGAACCTGCTGGTGGCCGGCGATCCGCCCAAGAAACGCAGCGCCGCGAACACCGTCATGGCGGACGCCATCACCGAGGTGCTGACCCAGTTCAAGGTCGACGCCGCCGTGACCGGCTGCACGCGCGGGCCGACCGTCACCCGCTACGAGGTGGAGCTGGGACCCGGCGTGAAGGTCGAGAAGATCACCGCGCTGCAGAAGAACATCGCCTACGCGGTGGCCACGGAGAGCGTGCGTATGCTGGCCCCGATCCCCGGCAAGTCGGCCGTCGGCATCGAGGTGCCCAACACCGACCGCGAAATGGTGCGGCTGGCCGACGTGCTCACCTCCCCGTCGACCCGGCGCGACCACCACCCGCTGGTGATCGGGCTGGGCAAGGACATCGAGGGCGACTTCATCTCGGCCAACCTGGCGAAGATGCCGCACCTGCTGGTGGCCGGCTCCACTGGATCCGGCAAGTCCAGCTTCGTCAACTCCATGCTGGTGTCGCTGCTGGCGCGGGCCACCCCGGAAGAGGTCAGGATGATCCTGATCGACCCGAAAATGGTGGAACTCACGCCGTACGAAGGCATCCCGCATCTGATCACCCCGATCATCACCCAGCCCAAGAAGGCGGCGGCCGCCCTGGCGTGGCTGGTCGAGGAGATGGAACAGCGGTACCAGGACATGCAGGCGTCCCGGGTGCGCCACATCGACGACTTCAACGCGAAGGTCCGATCCGGCGCCATCACCGCGCCGCTGGGCAGCCAACGCGAATACCGGCCCTACCCGTATGTGGTGGCCATCGTCGACGAGCTGGCCGACTTGATGATGACGGCCCCGCGCGACGTCGAGGACGCGATCGTGCGGATCACCCAGAAGGCCCGCGCCGCGGGGATTCACCTGGTGCTGGCCACCCAGCGCCCGTCGGTGGACGTGGTCACCGGCCTGATCAAGACCAACGTGCCGTCCCGGCTGGCGTTCGCCACGTCGTCGCTCACCGACAGCCGCGTCATCCTCGACCAGGCCGGCGCCGAGAAGCTGATCGGCATGGGCGACGGGCTGTTCCTGCCGATGGGCACCAACAAGCCGATCCGGCTGCAGGGCGCCTTCATCACCGACGAGGAGATCCACGCCGTCGTCACCGCCTGCAAGGACCAGGCCGAACCCGAGTACACCGAGGGTGTCACCACGGCCAAGCCCACCGGCGAGCGCACCGACGTCGACCCGGACATCGGCGACGACATGGACGTGTTCCTGCAGGCCGTCGAGCTGGTGGTGTCCAGCCAGTTCGGCTCCACGTCGATGCTGCAGCGCAAGCTGCGCGTCGGCTTCGCCAAGGCGGGCCGGCTGATGGATCTCATGGAGACCCGCGGCATCGTCGGCCCGTCCGAGGGCTCGAAGGCGCGCGAGGTACTGATCAAGCCGGACGAGCTGGCCGGGACCTTGGCGCTGATCCGGGGCGGCGCCGACGCCGACGGGGGCGACCCCGAGTAGCGCCGCTCGGCGAGTCAGAGCCGCAGCAACATCCGCGAGTTGCCGAGGATGTTCGGCTTGACGTAGCTGAGGTCCAGGAATTCGGCCACACCGATGTCGTAGGAGCGGCACATCTCCTCGAACACCTCGGCGGTGACCGGTGTGCCCTCGATCTCGGTGAACCCGTGCTTGGCGAAGAACTCGGTTTCGAACGTCAACACGAACAGCCGCTTCAACTGCAGCTCGCGCGCGACATCGAGCAGCCGGTCGACGATCGCGTGGCCGATGCCGTGGCCGGTGAGTTCCGGGGTGACCGCCACGGTGCGGACCTCGCCGAGATCGGACCACATCACGTGCAGCGCCCCGCAGCCGACCACCCGGCCCGGAAAATCCGGGTGTTCGGCCACCCAGAATTCCTGCACGGCCTCGTACAACGTCACGAGGTTCTTCTCCAGCAGGATCTTTCCCGCGTAGGTGTCGACCAGCTGCTTGATGGCCGGAACATCGGAGGTTCGGGCGCGCCGAACCGGCGGCCGAGAACGCTGCGGACTTTGGGTCACGGCTAACAGTATCGACGTCTCGGACAGGTGTGCTGGTCAACCGTTATTCTGTTGCCGTGCCGGGGCAGCCGCAGACGGGTCCGATGGTAGGCCGCGCAAACATCGCCAACCTCGCCAACACGCTGACCCTGTTGCGGCTGGTGCTGGTGCCGATCTTCCTGCTCGCCCTGTTCGCCGGGGACGGCCACCAAAACGGTTTCCGCGTGGTCGCTTTCGTCATCTTCGCGGCCGCCTGCATCACCGATCGGCTGGACGGCCTGCTGGCCCGCAACTACGGCATGGCGACCGAATTCGGCGCGTTCGTCGATCCGATCGCGGACAAGACGCTGGTGGGCTCGGCGCTGATCGGGCTCTCGATGCTCGGTGAACTGCCGTGGTGGGTCACGGTGCTGATCCTGGTCCGCGAATTCGGGGTCACCGTGCTGCGGTTGGCCGTCATTCGCCGCGGCGTCATCCCGGCCAGCTGGGGCGGCAAACTCAAGACCGTGGTGCAGGTGCTCGCGATCGGATTGTTCGTGCTGCCACCGGTGGGGCCGTTGCGGGTGGTCGCGGCGGTGGTGATGGGCGCGGCGGTCGTGCTGACGGTGATCACCGGCATCGACTATGTGGTGTCGACCGTCCGGGAAATACGCCGCACACCCCGGTGAATCCGGGCGCGGCGCACGGGAACCAGACCACAGCTGTCGGCGTTCACCTAGAGAGCACCTGCCAAGGGCAAGCTGAGTACGTGCCGAGCAGGGCCGATTGGACGAAGGAGAGCGGGATGCCGCCATTGGTGCGCGAGGTCATCGGCGACGTGCTGCGCGAGGCCCGCACGACACAGGGCCGGACGCTGCGTGAGGTGTCTGATTCGGCGCGGGTGAGCCTCGGGTACCTGTCCGAGGTGGAGCGCGGCCGCAAGGAGCCGTCCAGCGAGCTGCTGAACGCGATCTGCGACGCCCTCGACGTCCCGCTGTCGTCCGTGCTCACCCACGCCGGCGAGCGGATGGCCAGCGAGGAGCGGGCGGCCGTCGCCGCGCCGACGGACCGGGCAAGCGGCACCAGCATCAAGGTCGTCATCCCGCCCGTGGCGTCGCTGGCGCTGGCCTGAGCGCCGGGGCGATCGCGCGTAAGGGGTGGGGCGATCGGCGCCGACCCGTTAAATTGAGCGACAGACGCGGAGCCCGTCCAGGCCCATCCGGGGACCATCCGGATCCTCAAGAAGCGAAGGTGGAGCTAACTCATGGCCAATCCGTTCGTCAAGGCGTGGAAGTACCTCACGGCGCTGTTCAACGCCAAGATCGACGAGCACGCAGACCCCAAGGTGCAGATCCAGCAGGCCATCGAGGAAGCGCAGCGTGCGCATCAGGCTCTGACCCAGCAGGCCGCGCAGGTCATCGGCAACCAGCGCCAACTCGAGATGCGGCTCAATCGTCAGCTGGCGGACGTGGAGAAGTTGCAGGTCAACGTGCGTCAGGCGTTGACGCTGGCCGACCAGGCCACCGCGGCCGGTGACGCCGCGAAGGCCACCGAGTACAACAACGCCGCCGAGGCGTTCGCCGCCCAGCTGGTGACGGCCGAGCAAAGCGTCGAAGACCTCAAAGCCCTGCACGACCAGGCGCTGGGCGCGGCCGCGCAGGCCAAGAAGGCCGTCGAGCAGAACGCAATGGTGCTGCAGCAGAAGATCGCCGAGCGCACCAAGCTGCTCAGCCAGCTCGAGCAGGCCAAGATGCAGGAACAGGTGAGCGCTTCGCTGCAGTCGATGAGCGAGCTCGCCGCGCCCGGCAACGTTCCCAGCCTCGACGAGGTGCGCGACAAGATCGAGCGCCGGTACGCCAACGCGATCGGGGCCGCCGAGCTCGCGCAGGGCTCGGTGCAGGGCCGGATGCTCGAGGTGGAGCAGGCGGGGGTGCAGATGGCCGGTCATTCGCGGCTGGAGCAGATCCGCGCGTCGATGCGCGGTGAGGCCCTGCCCACCGGTGGGACGCCCGCCGCCGGGGCCACTCCCGGCACCCCCGCGCCCGCGAAGAAAGCCGGCGGCGCGGCCACCGAGAAGCCACTTGGCCAGTAACCGGCGCGTCATGGCGGTGAAAGCGACGCAACCGCGCCCGTGGCGCGCGTTGCTGCACCGCGGACTGGCCACCGCGGCCGACTTTTCCGGCCTGGTTGCCCGCCGGATCAGCGCGGCCGCGGACCCCCGCGCGCGCCTGCTGCGCCGACGGCGCCGCGCGCTGCGGTGGGGTCTGATCTTCAGCGCCGGCTGCGTGTTCTGGGCGGCGGTGACGATGCTGCTCGCGGCGTGGGGTTGGTTCGCGCTGCTGCTGGAAATCACCGGCGGCGTAGCGGTTTTCATGGCCATCCCGGCGACGCTGTTGCTGCTGCGCTATCGCTGGCTGCGATCCGAGCCGTTGCCGGAGCCCCGGACCGCGAGCACGCGGCGGCTGCCGCCGCCGGGTTCGGCGGCGCGCCCCGCCATGTACGCGCTGGGTGCCTCCGAGCGCGGGTTCACGTCATTGGTGTCCGTCATCGAGCGGGGCGCGATGTTGCCGACGGCCGAGATCCGCGACCTCACCGCGGCGGCCGCCAGAACCTCGGCGGCCATGGCGGCCACCGCCGCGCAAGTGGTGTCGATGGAGCGGGCGGCGCAGGTCGGCGGCGAGCCACGCTCGTATCTGGCGCCCACCATCAACGCGTTCACCGCGCAGCTCAGCGCCGGCGTCCGCCAATACAACGAAATGGTCACCGCGGCAGCGCAATTGGTGTCTTCGGCGAACGGCGACGGATCCGTCGCATCGCAGCACTACCGCACCGAGCTGGCCGGCGCGACGGATCGCCTGGTCGGCTGGGCTCAGGCGTTCGACGAACTCGGCGGACTGCGCGGAACGGGCTAGTGTCCTGAGTCATTAATTTGAGTGCAGTAGTTGGCGATGCTGGTCAGGATCTGGTCGGCGGTCTTGGTCCAGATGTAAGGGCGGGGGTTGTCGTTCCAGGTGTCGATCCAAGCGCGGATGTCGGTGTTGA
>NZ_JAPIYN010000028.1:0-68491 GCF_035617725.1 Mycobacterium sp. 94-17 | reverse complement strand
CCGACTCTATGAGCCAGACATCAGGTGATCAGGATCCAACCACCGCAACAAGCGGCAACATCACCCTGACACTGACCTCAACTCTAGGCGCGGTTTGCGCCACCCGCGGCCACGCCACATCGGTTTCACCCGCCTCGGCCAGTCACCAGAGACGGACCACCTGGTTGAATGCCCGCCTCTGCGCGACAATCGCTGTCGCTGCGAGGCGGGCAACGCCTCGCATGCTTCCCGACGGCGATCACGACGACGGGTCACCGTCCCCGGGTGCGACGAACGACCGGAGATGACGGCGGGTCTGGTGGTCATCGGCGCCGGGCTCGCCGTCGCTGTGCCGGCCCCGCGTGTAGTCGCCTTGCCACGGCGCCTTCTCGGTCGCGGCGCCGTCGGCGGCGTCCTGCTCGCGGCCCAGCGCGCCGCGTGAACCCAGGAAGTGCTCGTGCTTGCCGCGCAGCGCTTCGTCGGATTCGATGCGTCTGAGTTCGGGGGCGAACTCCTCGAGCTCGGCCCTGCGCTGCGGCACGATCATGCAGATCGGCTCGTCGACCTCGAATCGCACCGGCATGAACTCGCGGGTGAATTTCCAGTTCATGCTGAAACTCGAGCTGGACCAATCGGTTTCGACGACGCCCTCCAGCGCGTAGATCGCATCCTTGGGATGGTTGGCGGGCCCGCGCACCAACAGGTTGTAGCCGGGCGGGGTGCGAAACAGCATCGGCAGGTGCCAGGTCAGGATGCCGTATCCGAAGTGGCTCGACGGCAGGAACTGACCGCTGTCGCGGGTGTCGGGCGCGATCATCAGGCCAGTGCGGTCATTGCCACCCATCCACGTCGCGGTGAACGCGCTGCGGTTGCGCACCTCCCAGCCGCTCTGGTTGGCGATCAGCATGGGCAGGCACCGGTGCGGCCAGCCCTGCCGCATCTCCGACATCCACGCCCGGCCGATCGGCGCGGGGCCGATCGGCGGCGCGATGTCGTGGGTGACGTACCCGATCAGCGGGCGGGACTGCCCGTTGGATTTGTCACTCATCGGATCCTTTCGCCCAACGCACTATCACGGCCAAACGTTAACGGTCCGTGAACCCCACCGCCCGTTGCGGACGAGCGATCAGTGCGTTCTGGCCAGCTCCGCGATGGCGTTCACCCGACGGATGGCGGTGGCGATCTCGTCTGCGAACGCACGACGCCGTCGCGTCAGCTCCGGGTCCGCGAAGCCGTCCACCAGCTCGCGGTGCCGGGCGAGCCGCAGCGCGGTCTTGAACAGTTCCATCGACCGCGACTCGGCGTTGGCGATCCGGCGCTGCAGCTCCCACTGCATGCCGACCTGCAGGCACTCCGCGAGAAAGGCGTCCTCGTCGAATGATTCGTCCTCGTAGGCGGCCAGCCGGTCGGCGACGAGGTGATAGGCGTCCAAGAACGGGCGCAGCACCAGATGCGCCAGCAGCAGGTCGGCGCGCTCCAGCAGGCCGCGCACGTAGACGGCGCTGGCCGCCTTGCCGGTTTCCACCGGGTTGTCCGCGGGCCCGATCAGTTGGACCTCGTCGACGAGGTCCTTCTCGAATTGCGCGCGTGCGGAGAATAAGAACTCGAATTTCAGCAGTTCGCGCAGTTTGAGCGCCTCGTCGCGCACCGTCGCCGGCAGCACTGATCCGTCCACGGTCTGCTCGGCGAGTTCCGCGGCGGCCAGCAGCGCGGTCTCGGCGATGGCGCGGTCGACCAGGATGTGGATGGCGGTGTTGCGGTAGAACGCCGCGACCAGGTGCTGGGCGGTGCCGATGCCCCACACCGCCTCGGTTCCGGCGTCGTAGACGCTCACCACCCCCGAGGCGACCAGCTGGTGCAGGGTCCAGCGGATGGTGGAGCGGTTGGTCAGGTCGGCGGCCCCGGCCACCGCCCAGTTGCGCGCCGCGATGTAGCTGGCCAACGGTTGCACGGTGGCCAGCACCTCGCTGATGGACAGCGAGCGGTCCGCACCCAGCAGCGCCAGGCTGACCACCGCAGTGGGGGTGACCGCCGTCGCGCGGTTGATGCGGTGCTCGACGTCCAGCGCGATGCGCTCGACTTCGGTCCCGACGCCTGATTCCTCGGACCGCAGTTCCTCGAGACGTTTCCGCAGCGGCAGCGGCTCGCCGAAGTCCAGGTACGCGCGCCCAAGTCGGGTGCCCTGCTGGCGGGCCAGCCGGATCAGGAAGCGAAAGTCCTCGGGTCGCTTGGCGGCGCCGTAGGCCTCGGTGGTCATCGCTTCTACCTCGTGCAGCTGGTCGTACACGATGGAGGTCGGCACCAAATACACCTCGGGGCCGTCGATTTCGTCGACCGCGTCGGTGATGTACCGCAGGATTCCGAACACCGGCGGCCGCAGCTTGCCGGTCCTGGTCCGGCCCCCTTCGATGGACCACGTCAAATTGGCGTGGTTCTGCACCAGCTGGGCGGCGTACGCGCGCAGCGCGAACCGGTAGACGGGGATGTCCCTGGTCTGCCGGCGGATGAAGATCGTTCCGGTGCGCTTGGCCCAGGCCCCCATCGGGAAGAAGTTCAGGTTGGCGCCACCGAACGTGAGCGCGGGCGAGAGCCGGCTGGCCTGGATCACCTCGGGCAGCAACAGGCCGTCCAGATAGGAGCGATGCGAAAAGGCAAACGCCAGTGTGGCTTTGCGATCCAGCTTGCGCAACTGGGCGATCTGGTCCTCGTCGGTCAGCACGTCGTAGGCGCGCATCAGCCAGCGGCTGAACCCCCTCCAGGCGGCCATGGCCGACTCGTCCAGCGAGGGCGCCATCTCGCGCAGGTAGGACGCGGCCTCGGCGCGCACACCGTCCGGTTGGCGCCCCAGCTCGTCGGCCAGCGCGCTCAGCCGCTCGTCATACCATCGCGCGTCCAGCAATTCGGCGACCTCGGCCGGGTCGGTCGCCAGCGGCGACGTCGATTCGTCGACGATGCCGCCGCGCTGCAACAACTTTCGCATTCCCACCCGGCCGATTTCGCGGGCGGTGCCCGCCGGTCCCCCGCTCATGCCCGCGGCACCGTGGCGGCTTCGGCGGGCTCGTGCACCTCCGGATGCGGTTCGGGTGCGTAAAGCTGCTCGATCTCGTCGGCGTATTTCGCCGTGATCGGCTTGCGTTTGAGCTTCATGGTCAGGGTGATCTCGTCCCCGCCGGGCTCCCACACGGTGGGCAGGATGCGGAACCGTTTGATCTGCTCGACCCGCGACAGCTTGATGTTGCCCGCGGCCACCCCGGCCGCGATCTGCGCGACGACGTCCGGGTCGGCCGCCAGCGCGGCGGGTGAGGCGTCGGACAGGCCGCGCTGGGCCGCGTACGGGCCGACCGAGTCGGCGTCGAAGACCAGCAGCGCGGTGTTGTACGGCCGCCCGTCGCCGATGGTGATCATCACCCCGACCATGGGGCACGACGCCAGGATGGCGTTCTCGATGTTGCTCGGCGACATGTTCTTTCCGGCCGCGTTGATGATCAGCTCCTTCTTGCGGTCCACCACCCTCAGGAAGCCCTGCGCGTCCGACTCCAGGATGTCGCCGGTGTGCAGCCAGCCCTCGGCGTCGATCGCCTCAGCCGTCTTCGCCGGCTCCTTGCGGTAGCCCTTCATCACCAGCGGGCCGCGTACCAGGAACTCGCCGTCGTCGGCGATCTTGCTCTCCAGCCCCGGCAGCAGTCGGCCCACCGAGCCCAGCCGGGCCTCACGCGGATGGCTCACCGTCGCAACGCAACTCAACTCGGACATGCCCCACACCTCGGCAATGGGGATGCCGATGCCGGCGAAGAAGGCCAGCGTCTCCTTGGGAATCGGCGCCGCACCCGAGACCGCCCAGCGCAGCTCCCCGAACCCCAGCCGCTCGCGCAGCGCGGACAGCACCATCTCGTCGGCCCGGGCCCATTCGGCGGCCAGCTCGTCGGACATCTCGGTACCGGCCACCAGGGCGTCGGCGCGCTTGCCGGCCACCGACATCGCCCACTGCAACGCCTGGCGCTTGGTGTCGTCGGACTCGTTGGCGACGGTGAATTCGATTCCCGCCTTGAGCTTTTCCCAGATCCGCGGCACCGCGGCCCACACGGTGGGCCGCGCGTCGGGCAGCGCGGCGGCGATGGCGCGGGGGTCGTCGACGGCGGTGATCTGGGCGCCGGACACCTCGAGGGCGTAGAGCCCCATCACCCGGTCGGCCATGTGCGCCGTCGGCAGATACGACGTGGCCCGGTCGCCGAACTGCGACGGCAAAACGGTGTTGAGGGCCTGGCACTCGAACAGCAGGTTGGCGTGGGTCATCTCCACGCCCTTGGGGTTTCCGGTGGTTCCCGAGGTGTAGACGAGCGTGACGACGTCGTCGGGGCGCACCGACCGCCACGTCGACTCGAAGTCGAAGTCGTCGTCGGCCGCCGCATAGAGCTGCTCGACCGACAGGGTTCCCGGCGGTGCGCCGTCGATGCAGACGATGTGCTCGATCGGCCAACCGCTGGCGCGAATGCGGTCCACGTACTGCTCCTCGCAGATCGCGACCTTGGTTCCGGCGTTGTCGAACAGGTACGTCAGCTGCTCGGCCGGCAGCGTGTTGTACACCGAAAACGACGTTGCCCCAAGGTGTTGCGAGCCGATCTCGAACTGGTAGAACTCGATCCGGTTGCCCATCATCAGCGACACCGCATCGCCGCGCCGCACGCCCAGCCCGGCCAGGCCGGCGGCGACCTTGCGCACCTGCTCGGCGAGCTCGCGCCAGGTCAGCGTCCGGGTTGCGCCGGGTGTGCGCAGCACGACGGCGTCGGGATCGATCGCGGCGTTGTGCTGAAACGCCTCGCACAAGGTGGCCGGGTCCTGAGCCGTCGTCATTCGCGTCCTCCTCGGCGTCACCCCCAGCACTGCCCTCGTGAGCCTACGTCCGCGACACGGGGGCCGGGAACCAATCGCGCGAGTTCACCGGATCACGACTGGGGCCGCCAGAGCTGCACCGTGCTCGTCGCGCCGCCCGGCAGTTCCAGCAGCTCGATCGGTGTGCCGTCGGGGTCGTGGATGAAGAACATCCGCACTCCTCCGATGTCGACGGGTGGTTCCGCCCGCACGTCGGGGTGGTGGCGGCGGACCGACTCGTACGCCGCGTCGAGGTCGTCCACCCGAAACGAGATGTTGGTGTAGCCCAGGTGTGGGCCCCTGGGGCACTCGGGCACCGCGCCCAACGACATCAGCTCCACCATCGCCGCCCCGATCAGCCCGCCGATCATCCGGCCCCGCTGGGCGGCGCCGCCGGTGACCGCATCCAGTCCGGCGCCCTCGAGCTCGACGTCGAACACCACGTCCATGCCCAGCACCGTGGTGTAGAAGGCCAGCGACGCGTCGATGTCGGAGACGCCTACGCAGATGTGCGAAAAGTTCTGCACGGCAATGGGATGCTGTTCGGTCATGTGGAGTCCTCGGCGTCGTGGGTCGGGTGAATACCACAGGTACAGGCGTCAATTGACGGACACCGGCAGCGCATCCCCCACTCGATGACGGCGCGGGCGCGGGCCAGTGCCTCCATCTGGGCGTCGATCTCGCCGAGTTTGGCCTTCGCCAGGGCGCGGCTGGCCGGGCGTCCCGGGGCGTCGTCGGCGAACAGCAGCTGGATCTCGTCCAGCGAGAACCCGGCCGTCTTGCACAGCGCGATCACCTCGAGACGGGTCAGCACCGAGTCGTCGTAGCGGCGTTGGCCGCTCAACCGCACCGGCTCCGGCACCAGTCCGATCTGCTCGTAGTAGCGCAACGCGGTCGCCGCCACCCCGGCCCGGCGCGCCACCTCGCCTATCGTCAGGCTCGGCGCCATCGCATCCTCCCGGGAGATTCGATAACTTGACTTCGAGTCAACTCTAAGTCTTTGACTGTGGTTATGCCTATACCTTCGCGAGCGAAGCCGAGCGGTTCCCGCTCCGCATCCGACCCCGTCCGTTCCACCACCATAGGCCAATGCTGCAGCGCCGCAGCAGGACTGGTGCTCGGCATGGTGCGTCCCAGGCGGCCCGACGAGCGGTTTCTCCGCAGCATCGTCGATGCGGGCCTGCCGGCCGCCGGCCGGACCGTGACGGTAACCGCGCTGCCCCAGGTGCCCCGGCCGGTGCCGACCGCCGTCATCGTCGAGGGCACCTTCACGCCGGCCCGCGTCGAGAACTCGCTGACGTCGTTCCTCGTCACCCACCCCGAGGCCAGGTTCATCGTCGACCCGGCGGTGTGCATCGACGTCAACCAGCGCGCGATCGCCCAACTGGCCGCCGTGTTGCGCATCGTGGTCCGTCCGCCCGCCGGCACCATCCCCACGATCGAGGCACTGAACCGGCTGCCCGACGCGCCCGGTCTGGATTTCGCGCTACCCACGCACGCACACTGGGACCACGTGTCCGGTCTGCTGGACCTGCCGGATCTTCCGGTGCATCTGCATCGCCGGGAACACGAATGGGTCGGCTCAGGTCCCGTGGCCCCGGTGGGCGGCGTGCGCGACTCGCTGCGCGGCAGGCCGATCCAGCCGTACGACCTGGACGGGCCGCCGGTGCTGACCTTCACCGCAAGCCATGATCTGTTCGGCGACAGCTCGGTCATCCTGGTGGATCTGGCCGGGCATACCCCGGGCAGCGTCGGTGTGCTCGCCCACACCCGCCGGGGATGGATCCTGATCGCCGGCGATGCCGCCTGGCACCAATTGCAGATTGACAAGATTCGGCAGAAGTCAAGCTACCCAGGCAATTTGGTGGACGAAGATCGCGACGAGACCTTCAAGACCCTGCACCGCCTGCACCTGGCACGGCACGCGGTCACGATCATCCCCACCCACGATCACCGGGCGGCGCTGGCGTTGCCCGCCTAGCCGCCCAGACAGCCCGGGCCGAGCAGCGCCTTGAGGTCGCCCATCAGCGCCGGCGACGGCGTAACCCGAAGGGAGGCGTCCAATTCCAGGGTGGTGATGCGGTCGCCGCTGATCAGCCGCAGATGCACCTGCGCGGTGCCGGGGTGCCGGGCCAGCACCTGCTTGAGCGCGCTGACCTTGTCGATGGTGCATTGGCGGGTCGGCAGGCTGACCGCCAGCGGACGGTTCGGCTGCGCATTGGAGAAGTCCGGCACCACGAGTTCGTTGGCGATCAGCGCGACCCGGTCGTCGCGCAGCGATACCTTGGCCTTGATCAGCACCACGACGTCGTCGGCGATTTCGGCCCCGTACACGGAGTACGCCTGGGGAAAGAACATCACCTCGATGCCGCCGGTGAGGTCTTCCAATTGCGCTGACGCCCAAGGCATTCCGTTCTTGTTCACCCGCCTGTTGACCGACGCCAGGATGCCGCCCACCCGCACCTGGGCGTCGTTGGGCACGTCGCCGTCGAGGATGGCCGGGATCTGGGTGTCGACCTGCGCGGTGAGCAGGTGCGCCACCTGGTTGAGCGGATGCCCGGAGACATACAGGCCCAGCATCTCTCGCTCCAGGGCGAGCTTGTGCTTGTCCTCCCACTCGTCGTCGGGAACCTTGATGGTGAATACCGACTCGGTGCAGCCGTCATCACCGCCGAACAGGTCGAACTGGCCCATCGCCTCGGCCTTCTTGGTGCCCAGCACCGAGTCGACGGCGTCGGTGTGCACCAGAAAGAGGCCCTTGCGGGCGTGGCCCAGCGAGTCGAATGCCCCGGCCTTGATCAGCGACTCGGTGACCTTCTTGTTGCAGGCCGCGACGTCGATCTTGTTCAGGTAGTCCGAGAAGTCGGTGAACTTGCCCTTGCCGTTGCGGGTGCCGATCAGCGAGCCGACGACGTTGGCGCCGACGTTGCGCACCGCGCCCAGCCCGAAGCGGATGTCCTGGCCCACCGAGGCGAAGTTCACCAGCGACTCGTTGACGTCCGGCGGCAGCACCGTGATGCCCAGCTTGCGGCAGTCCGCCAGGTACACCGCGGCCTTGTCCTTGTCGTCGCCCACCGAGGTCAGCAGGCCGGCCATGTATTCGGCCGGATAGTTGGCCTTCAGGTAGGCGGTCCAGTAGGAGACCAGGCCGTAGCCGGCCGCGTGCGACTTGTTGAACGCATACCCGGCGAACGGAAGGATGGTGTCCCACAACGCCTTCACCGCTTTTTCGGAGAAGCCGTTGGCGGTCATGCCCTCGTAGAAGCCCTTATACTCGGCCTCGAGCACCTCGAGCTTCTTCTTGCCCATCGCCTTGCGCAGCGCGTCGGCCTTGCCCATGGTGTAGGAGGCGACCTTCTGCGCGATCAGCATGATCTGCTCTTGGTAGACGATCAGGCCGTGCGTCTCGGCCAGGATCTCGCGCAGCGGCTCCTCGAGCTCCGGGTGGATCGGCTTGACCGCCTGGCGACCGTTCTTGCGGTCGGCGTAGTCGATGTGGGCATTCATGCCCATCGGCCCGGGGCGGTACAGCGCCAGCACCGCGACGATGTCGTTGAACTCGGTGGGCTGCATGCGGCGCAACAGATCTCGCATCGGCCCGCCGTCGAGCTGGAACACGCCGAGGGTGTCGCCGCGGCCCAGCAGCTCGTAGGTGGGCTTGTCGTCGAGTGGCACCGATTCCAGGTCGAGGTCAATTCCCCTGTTGCTCTTGATGTTTTCCAGGGCGTCGCCGATGATCGTCAGGTTCCGCAGGCCCAGGAAGTCCATCTTCAGCAGGCCGATGGCCTCACACGACGGGTAGTCCCAGCCGGTGATGACGGCCCCGTCCTGCGGCCGCTTCCACAGCGGGATGGCCTCGGTCAGCGGCTCACTGCTCATGATCACCGCGCACGCGTGCACCCCCGCGTTGCGGATCAGGCCTTCCAGGCCGCGCGCGGTCTGGTAGATGGTGCGCACGTCCGGGTCGGTCTCGATCAGGCCGCGGACCTCGGCGGCCTCCTTGTACCGCTCGTGGCTGGAATCGGTGATGCCCGACAGCGGGATGTCCTTGGCCATGATCGGCGGCGGCAGCGCCTTGGTGATCCGGTCGGCGATCGCGAAGCCGGGCTGCCCGTAGTGGATGCGAGCCGAATCCTTCAGCGCCGCTTTGGTTTTGATGGTGCCGAAGGTGATGACCTGGGCGACCCGGTCGGAGCCCCATTTCTCGGCGGCGTAGCGCACCATCTCGCCGCGCCGACGGTCGTCGAAGTCGATGTCGATGTCGGGTGCCGACGGACGCTCGGGGTTGAGGAAGCGCTCGAACAGCAGGCCGTGCGGGATGGGGTCGATGTTGGTGATGCCCAGCGCGTAGGCCACCAGCGAGCCGGCGGCCGAGCCACGCCCCGGCCCCACCCGGATGTCGACCGACCGCGCGTAACTGATCAGGTCGGCGACAATCAGGAAGTACGACGGGAAGCCCTTGTTGCAGATGACCGTGATCTCGTACTCGGCGCGGTCGATGTAGTCCTGCCCGACGTCGGATCCGAACCGGCGCGCCAGCCCCGCCATCACCTCGTGATGCAGCCAGCTGGCCTGGTCGTGCCCCTCGGGCACCGGGAAGATCGGCATCCGGTCGCGCGGTGCCCACACCTCGTCGTAGGACTGCACCCGCTCGGCGATCAGCAGGGTCGAGTCGCAGGCGCCGGGCACCTCGGCGTCCCAGATCGCGCGCATGTCGGCGGCCGACTTCAGGTAGTAGCCGTCGCCGTCGAACTTGAATCTGTTGGGGTCCGAGAGCGTCTTGCCGGTCTGGACGCACAGCAGCGCCTCGTGGTTGTGCGCGGCGTCGCGGGTGACGTAGTGGCAGTCGTTGGTGGCCAGCGGCGGAATGTCCAGCTTCCGGCCGATCTCCAGCAGGCCCTCGCGGACCCGCTGCTCGATGGACAGCCCGTGGTCCATCAGCTCCAGGAAGTAGTTGCCGGCGCCGAAGATCTCGCGCCACTTGGCGGCCGACTCGAGCGCCTCGCGGTCGTGTCCCAGCCGCAGCCGGGTCTGCACCTCGCCCGAGGGGCAGCCGGTGGTGGCGATGATGCCCTCGGCATGTTCGGCGATGATCTCGGCGTCCATCCGCGACCACTTGCCGAGCTGGCCCTCGAAGGAGGCCAGCGACGACAGCTTGAACAGGTTGCGCAGGCCGGCGGCGTTCTCGGCCATCATCGTCATGTGCGTGTAAGAGCCGCTGCCGGAGACGTCGTCGGACTTCTGGCCGGGGTCGCCCCACTGGATCCGCCGGGTGTCGAAGCGGGAGCCGGGGGCGATGTAGGCCTCGACGCCGATGATCGGCTTGATGCCGGCGGCGGCGGCCGCGTTGTAGAACTCGCTGGCGCCGAACATGTTTCCGTGGTCGGTCATCCCGACCGCGGGCATGCCCAGCCGCTCCACCTCGGCCAGCATCGGCGCGATCTTCGCGGCACCGTCCAACATCGAGTACTCGGTGTGGTTGTGCAGGTGCACGAACGACGACTGACTCATAGGGACGCCAGTCTATGACCGACCACCGACGCAGCCTCGGCGTGTCGCGCAAGTGTGTCCCGGTTAATTTGGGTGCTGATTAGGACGCCGAGCGTCAGCCGTAGAGCTCGACGAAATTCTTCAGCGACTTCTCGACGTCGCCTTTGACGGCGCGCGCCGCCGCGGAGCCGACCGGACCGAACAGCGGCCGTCCGCCCAGTTCGAGGCGCAGGCCCAGCGTCGATCCGTCGTCGGTGGACCGCACGGTGAGCGTCACGGCGTACTTGGCCCCGCCTTTGCCTGCGCCCGACATCGCCACCTCGTGCGGCGGGTCCCACGTGGTGACCGTCCAGGTCACCCGGTTGCGCAGACCCTTGGCTCGCGCCACGCCGACGATCTGGGTGCCCTCGGCGATCTCGTCGGGCAGTTCGCTGCGCCATCCCTCGTGCATGATCAGCCAGTCGCCCAGGTCCGACAGATCGGAGACGTGTTCCCACATGTCCTGCGGGGATATCGGGACGTCGGCGGTCAGGTCCACGGCAGCCACGGCCTGAGCCTAGCGCTTCGTCACATCCGGCACTCGGGTCTCAGCGCGCGGGCTGCCACATCCTCGAGACTGAAGCTACGCACACCCGTCTCGGCGTGTCGTGTACGTAGGTTCAGTGTCGCGGTCTCGCCGTTGACCCATCGACCCGGCCGCGACCGGCCGTCATCACTTCCTGGGGCCGCCCCGGAATCGGTTGCCGATCCGGATGCCGGGCAGTAGCAGGCTGCGCGGCGCGAACCGGCCGCCGGTGCTGACCACCTTGGGCACCACGCCGGGCACCACCGTGCGACGGCCGGTCAGCATGCCGCTTATGGCCGCCTCGGCCACGTCGCGCGGCGAAACCTGCGCGATGGGAATGCTGAACCGTTCGGCGTTGGCGATCTCGGCCCACTCGGTCGGCACCGGCCCCGGGCACAGGCAGGTGACCGACACCCCCGTCCCGTGCAGCTCCTCGTGCACCGCCTCGGAGAACGTCTGCACGAACGCCTTGGTGGCCGAATACACCGCCATGAACGGCACAGGCTGGAATCCAGCGATCGACGCGATGTTCATCACCGCGCCGGCACCGCGCTCGACCATGCCGGGCAACACCGCGTGGGTGAGCTCCATCAGCACCAGCGCGTTGAGGGTGACCTCCTCGCTCTCGCGGTCCACCGGAAGCTCGTGAAACACCCCGCTGGTGCCGAAACCGGCGCTGTTGCACAGGCCGGCGATCGGCTCGCTGCGCAGCCGCTTTGCCAGCTCGGCGCGGGCCGTCGGATCGCTGAGATCCAGCGGCAGCACCTCGACGGCGACCGAGTACTCCTGGCCGACCTCGTTGGCCAACTCGTCGAGCCGTTCGCGGCGGCGCGCGACCAGCAACAGCGGGAACCCGCGGCGGGCCAGCCCGCGGGCCAGTTCGGCGCCGATGCCGGATGAGGCGCCGGTGATGACCACGGTGGTCTGAAGGTCGGGTTTCGGAAGGCTCATGGTGTCACCAATGTATCCCGCGGGTCGCCCGCACGAAGGTCTCGCTGCGTCTGTCGAATTTCGTTGTGTCGGCTGATGATTCATCGCCTTTCGCGGCGTGGGAGTCGCCGAACATGGCGAACGCCCGGTTGCGCACCCGGTCCATCACCGCCGGGTTGACCGCGTCGGCGACGGCGGCGAACTGCCCGAACGGCGAACTGGCCCGCCGCGGCCGGTGCACGATCGCGTCGGTGATCACGCCTGCCGCCTGGTCGGGCGTCAGCGCCGGGAACTTGTCGTAGAGCGTGGTCGGGCTGATCATCGGCGTGCGCACCAGCGCCATGTGCACCGTGGTGAACCGGACGTCGTCGTTCACGGTCTCGGCCTGCAACGCGTCGCACAGGCTGTCCAGGGCGGCCTTGCTGGCGATGTAGGCCCCGAACCGAGGCGCGCGCGTCTGCACGCCGACCGACGAGACGTTGACGACGTGCCCGTACTTGCGTTCGCGCATCCCGGGGATGAACTTGAGGATCAGCTGGACCGCGCCCAGGTAGTTCAGCTGCATGGTCCGCTGGTAGTCGTGGATCCGGTCGTAGGACAGCTCGAGGGACCGCCGGATCGAGCGCCCCGCGTTGTTGATCAGGATGTCGACGCCGCCGAGATCGTCGAGCACCTGATCGGCCATCGTGGCGATGGCGTCCATCTCGGAAAGGTCGCACGGGTAGACGTGGGCGGTCCCGCCGTCGCCGCGGATTTCAGCGGCGACCTTCTCGAGGTTCTCCGGGGTGCGCGCCACCAGCGCCACCGCGCCGCCGGCCTCCGCGATCTTCTTCGCGGTGGCCTCACCGATGCCCGACGATCCCCCGGTGATCAGGGCGGTCTTGCCCCTGACGGCTTCCTCGAGCGTGCGGCCCTGCACCGCGTCGAGCAGATTCCTCAGGTAGAACGGCCGATAGCGGCCGGCCGAGTTGGGGGTGTTGACGATGTGAGACATCGTCGCCAGTGGCTTTTCCACCAGGTTCCCGATCGAGTTCTCTACCAAGTTCGTGATGTCACCAAGATTCATCGGCATTCGCTCCTGATGATCTGAGCCCCCCGGCCGCAACTGGCCCGCCCGTTGACCACGACCGCCTTCCGGGGCTGCGTGAGTGATGTGACGTGCGTCATCAAGCCAACCTAGGACATCAGTGGCCCGCCCCGATGCAGATTGCGGTCAAGTAACCCGGCGGCCGCCCTCACGGTTCGGCGGGCGTGACCGCCAGCTGTGGGCAATCCGCGTGTTACACATGGTAATCCGAGCGTGATCGCGGACTAACTGACGGGCAACCACGAGATGTTCCAATCGTGCTCATGAAAATTCTGGCGCGCTTACGCAAGCCCGCACCGGCGCCCGTCTACGACCGGATCGGGGGGCACGAGGCGATCGAAGTCGTGGTCGAGGACTTCTACGCCCGGGTGCTTGCCGACGACGAGCTGTCCGGCTTCTTCACCGGAACGAACATGAACCGCCTCAAGGGCAGACAGGCGGAATTCTTCGCCGCCGCCCTGGGCGGCCCGCAGCCCTACACCGGCGCACCGATGAAGCAGGTCCACCGGGGCCGCGGCATCACCATGCACCACTTCGGTTTGGTGGCCGGACATCTGGCGAACGCGCTGGCGGCCGCCGGGGTGCCGTCGGAGACGGTCACCGAGATACTCGGCGCGATCGCACCCCTGGCCCCCGAGATTGCGACGGGCGACACCGGCAAGCTCAAGGTCTGACTCACCACCGAGGTTGCCGTGGTGGCTATGGCCGGGGCCGCCGACCACGACCGTGACGGCAATCTCGGCGTACGGGATTGCGGCAGTGCCTAGCATCCCTGACATGCGGCGCACATTTGACGACCTGATCGCCGAGGCGGACGCCGCCCCGGTGGACGGCTGGGATTTCTCGTGGCTGGACGGCCGGGCCACCGAGGAGCGCCCTACGTGGGGGTATCAACGCCTGCTTCAAGGCCGGTTTGCGACGGTGTCGGCCGCGCTGGACATCCACACCGGCGGAGGGGAGGTGTTGTCCGGCGCGGCGCCGTTCCCACCCACCATGGCGGCCATCGAGACGTGGCCGCCGAACGCGGCCCTGGCCACCCGGCGCCTGCACCCACTCGGCGCGGTGGTGGTCGCGACCCGCGACGAGCCGCCGCTGCCCTTCGCCGATGCCGCCTTCGACCTGGTCACCACGCGTCATCCGGTCTCCGTGTGGTGGACCGAGATCGTGCGGGTGCTGCGGCCGGGCGGCACTTACTTCGCGCAGCACATCGGCCCGGCCACCATGGGCGAACTGGTCGAGCACTTCATCGGCCCGCAACCGCAGAAGTGGGCCGAGTTCCACCCGGATGCGGTGCGCGCGCAGGCCGAGGAAGCCGGTCTGCGGATCGTGGATCTGCGGATGGAGCGGATGCGTGCCGAGTTCTTCGATGTCGGCGCCGTGGTGTACTTCCTGCGCAAGGTGATCTGGACGGTGCCCGACTTCACCGTGCAGCGCTACCGCGACCGGCTGGCCGATCTGCACGAGCGCATCGAATCCGGCGGGCCGTTCGTCGCCCACTCGGTACGGCTGCTCGTCGAGGCGCGCAAGCCCGGCTGAGTCAGCCCTCGGCGCGCAACACGTCCAGCGCGTGTTGCAGGTCGGGCGGGTAGGGGCTGACGATCTGGATGCGCCTGCCGTCGGCCGGATGGGCGAACGACAGCGAGCGCGCATGCAGCCATTGACGTTGCAGCCCAAGACTTTTCGCGAGCTTAGGATCGGCGCCGTAGACGAGGTCGCCGCAGCACGGATGGTGCAGCGCGGAGAAGTGCACCCGAATCTGGTGGGTGCGGCCAGTTTCCAGGTGCACGTCGAGCAGGCTGGCGGCGACGAACGCCTCCACGGTGTCATAGTGGGTGAGGCTGTGCCGGCCGTCCCTGGTGACCGCGAACTTCCACTCGCCGCCGCGGTGACGTCCGATCGGCGCGTCGATGGTCCCGCTGGACGGGTCCGGATGTCCCTGCACCAGAGCGTGATAACGCTTGTCGACGGTGCGCTGTTTGAACGCCCGCTTGAGCACCGTGTACGCCCGTTCGGACAGGGCCACCACCATCACCCCGGACGTGCCGACGTCGAGGCGGTGCACGATGCCCTGCCGCTCCGGCACCCCCGACGTGGTGATGCGGTAGCCGGCGGCCGCCAGGCCGCCGAGCACCGTGGGTCCGGTCCAGCCCACCGACGCGTGCGCGGCCACCGCCGCCGGCTTGTCGACGGCGACGATGTCGTCGTCCGAGTACAGGATCGTCATGCCCTCGATGTCGACCGGCGTGTTCTGCGGTGGCGCCGGTGCCTCGGGCAGGCGCACCTGCAGCCAGGCACCGCCGGTCAGCCGGTCGGACTTGCCGGCCTGCACGCCGTCGAGTTCGACGCCGCCGTCCTCGGCGATCGCCGCCACCGCGCTGCGTGACAGCCCCAGCAGCCGTGCCAGCCCGGCGTCCACGCGCATGCCCGCCAGGCCCTCCGGGACGGGCATCGAGCGGTCACTCACCCGCGCGGTCTCCGGCGTCACCGTCGGTACGCCGGCCAGCAGAGTCACCGTCGGCGGTACGCCGACCAACCGAGTCGAAGTCGAACCCGAAGATCGACAGCACCACCAGCAGGATGGCCCCGCCGACCACCGAGGGGTCGGCGACGTTGAACACCGGCCACCAGCCGACCGACAAAAAGTCCACCACGTGCCCGCGCAGCGGTCCGGGGGCGCGGAAGAAGCGGTCGACCAGGTTGCCCATGGCGCCGCCGAGGATCATGCCCAGGCCCACCGCCCACCACGGTGACACCAGCCGGCGCCCCATCCAGAAGATGCCGACCACCACACCCGTCGCGATCAGGGTCAGCACCCAGGTGTAGCCGGTCGCCATCGAAAAGGCCGCACCCGAATTGCGCACCAGGGTCCAGGTCACGGTGTCGCCGATGATCGGCACCGGCTGCCCGGGCGGCAGCAGCTTGACGGCGAGGACCTTGGTCACGACATCGAGGGCCAAAACGATGGCGGCGATCGACAGCAGCAGCCGCAGCCGCCGCGGGGGTTTCGGTGCCGCGACGTTTTCCGGCGGCTCCGCCGGGGCGGCCTCACCAGCAGCTTCGGCTGAGGTCACCGGCTCAGTCGATTTCGTTGGTTCTTCGGGCACGTCCCCATCATCCCCCACCGCCTCGCAAGCCAGCCACGTTCGCACCGCCGCGATGCGCGATGATGCCAGCATGGCCCGCCTCACCGTGATCGCCACCGGTGGCACGATATCCACCCGCACCGGCGCCGACGGGGTGCACCGGCCCTCGTACAGCGGGGCGGACCTGGCGGCGCCCTGGCGCGCGGCACACGAGGTGGACGTCGTCGACCTGCTGGCGGTCGACAGCTCGGAGCTGACGCTGGCCGACTGGGACCGGATCCGCGACGCGGTGACCACCGCGGTCGAGGGCGGTGCCGACGGTGTGGTGGTGCTGCACGGAACCGACACCATGGAGGAGACCGCGCTGTGGCTCGAGCTCACCTACGACGGCCCCGCCCCGGTTGTGCTGACCGGGGCGATGCGCGGCGCCGACGCCCCCGACGCGGACGGGCCGGGCAATGTGCGCGACGCCCTGGCGGTGGCGGCCGGCCCGCACGCCCGTGACGTGGGCGTGGTGCTGTGTTTCGCCGGCCGGGTGCTGCAACCGCTGGGCATGTACAAGGTGGCCACCGAGGACCTGAGCGGATTCACCGGCCGGGTGCTCGGCGACGTGGCCGGTGACCTGACCGGCCACAAAATCCGCCCGTATGCCGGTGATCTGCGGGCCGCGGCCGCGCCGCGCGTGGACATCGTCCCGGCGTACCTAGGCAGTGACGGGGTGGCTTTGGATGCGTGCGTGGCCGCCGGGGCCCGGGGCGTGGTGCTCGAGGCGTTGGGTTCGGGGAACGCGGGGCGCGCGGTGGTCGACGCGGTGCGCCGGCATTGCGGCAACGGGGTCGTCGTCGCGGTATCCACCCGTGTCCCCGGGGGGCGGGTCGGCGCCGGCTACGGCCCCGGGCACGACATGGCGGCCGCCGGGGCGGTCGTGGTGCCGCATCTGCGACCGCCTCAGGCGCGGGTGTTGCTGATGGCCGCGCTGACCGCCGGGCTACCGGTCGCCGACGTCCTCACCCGGTGGGGCTGAGAGCGCTCTGACTTCGGAGGCCTGCAGCGCGCCGGCGTAGTCGGGCCAATCCAGGGAGTCGATCGGGTTGGCGCGCACCAGGTCGCCGCCGTCGGCGGTGAACGTCCGGGCCGGGCCGGGGCCCGAGCTGCGGGTCTCGAACCGCGCGGTGACCACACCGTGGCCCGCGCCCTGCACCCAGCCGTGTCCGAGCTCGCGGTGGGCCACGTCGTCGCCCACCCGCCACCCGGCATCGTCGGGCCCCGGCCCGAACATGGCCTCGGCCGCGGTCTGCACCGACGGTGAATCCGATTGCGGCTCCGGCAGTCCCAGGTCCGGAAACAACGATTCCTGGCGCACGTCGCTCAGCCCCGAAAAGCCCACGCCGAGAAGGCGAATGGGCCCGATTTCGCGCGGATCGAGCAGCAGCCGCCGGGCCATGCCCACCAGCGCCGCGACCTCGGTGGTGGCGTAGGGCAGGGTCGCCGACCGGGTCAGCGTGTTCATGTCGGATTTCTTCAGCTTGACCGTGACGGTGCGCGCCCCCCGCCCGTCGCGCAGCAGGCGATGATGGGCGTGCTCGGCGATGGGCTCGATGGCCTCGCGCAGCTGCTCCAGGCTGGTCAGGTCGGCGGCGAAGGTCGACTCGGAGCTGATCTGCTTGGCCTCGGCGCGCTCGGCGACCGGGCGGTCGTCGATCCCACGGGCCAGCCGGTGCAGCGCCGGCCCGATCGTGGCACCCAGGATGTTGGCCGCCTCGGCCTCGGTCAGCGCGGCCAGCTCGCCGATGGTCTCGATGCCTAGCCGGTGCAGCCTCTCCTCGGCCACCGGGCCGATTCCCCACAGCCGGCGCACGGGCAGCCCGCCCAGCAGCGACCGTTCCTCTTCGCGCCGCACCACTCGCACCCCGTCCGGCTTGGCCAGTCCGGACGCGATCTTGGCGATCTGCTTGCCCGAGCCGGCGCCCACCGAGGCGATCAGGCCGGTGTCGTCGCGCACCCGTCGCCGCAGGTCCTCGCAGAACGCCCCGACGTCCTCGGCGGACGCGCCGGCGAATTGGGCGGGCTCGCCGAAGCCCTCGTCGAAGGACAACTGCTCGACGACGGGCACCACGGCGCGAACGGTGTCGAAGACGCGACGGCTGGCCAGCCCGTACACCACGCCACGCGGCGGCAGCACCACCGCGCTCACCCCGACCAGCCGGCGGGCCTGATGCATGGGCATGGCCGAGCGTGCCCCGAACACCCGAGCCTCGTAGCTGGCCCCGGCCACCACGCCACGCCCACCCAAACCGCCGACCAGCACCGGGCGCCCGCGCAGCGTCGGGCGGGTGAGCTGCTCGACGGAGGCGAAGAACGCATCCATGTCCAGGTGCAGCACCCATCTGGACTCCACTCGTCGATGCTAGGGCCGCGTTGGACTACCGTTTGCCCCTATGGCCATGAACCTCGCCCACCGGCTCATATGCAACTCGGACCGCTGGCGCACGGCGGTCAAAGACCAGTTGTTGCCGTGGGTGCTGGGAGATGTGGACCTCGGCGACAACACCCTGGAGATCGGGCCCGGCTACGGCGCGATCCTGCGGGTGCTGGTCGACATGACGCCCCAACTCACCGCGGTGGAGATCGACACGCCAATGGCCGAGGAGCTGCAGCGGCGCTACGGCGACCGGGCGCGCATCATCAACGGCGACGGCACCGCGACCGGTCTGCCGGACGACGAGTTCAGCTCGGTGGTGTCGTTCACCATGCTGCACCACGTCCCGACCGCCGAGCTGCAGGACCGGCTGTTCGCCGAGGCGTTCCGGGTGCTGCGCCCCGGCGGGGTGTTCGCCGGCAGCGACAGCCTGAACTCGCCGCTGTTCAAGGTGCTGCACTTCCGCGACACCTGCAACACGGTGTCACCCGATACGTTGCCGAATCGCTTGCGCGCGGTGGGCTTTCACGACGTCGACGTAAAGGCCCGCGACGGCAGGCTGCGCTGGCGCGCGATCAAATGACGGATGCCCGGCCCGGCGACGCGGCCGTGCCGTCCGGTCCCCCGGCGCCGGCGACGCGGTGGGCGCGGCTACGCCATCAATGGGACGAGCGCCTGCAACCCGGGGAGCAGGCCACGGTGCTGGCCTGGGCGTCGTTCACCCTCACCTTCGCCGGCCTCCGCGGCCTCACCCACTGGATTCGCGCCGGCCATGGGCCTTCTGGTGGCGGTATATCGTTGCGCGGCAATCACTTCCACCACTACAACATCGGCATCGGCATGCTGGCGACGGTGGCCGGTGTGGGGCTGCGCGGCAGCGACAAGCAGCGACGGCATCCCGCGGCGGCGGTGGCGTATGGCGCCGCCAATGCGATGATCGTCGACGAGCTGGCACTGCTGCTGGACCTCAAGGACGTCTACTGGGCTGCCGAGGGCCGCGAGAGCGTTGACGTCGCGGTTGGCATGATCGCCACCGGGGCGACGGTGGTGGCGGGCATGCCCTTCTGGCCGCATGCCCACCGGGCGCTGTGGTCTCGCGGGTCTCGCGCCTGAGCGGTGGTCTCGTGTCTGAGCGGGTGTCGCGTCTGAGCGGGTGTCGCGTCTGAGCGGGTGTCGCGTCTGAGCGCGGCCCGACCATATGAGGTGTTGCCCGCCTCTGAGCGACAATGCCGTCGCGGTGCGGGTGCAGCGAAACAGCAGCGGTGCGGGGCAGATTGCCGCGGGTGCGCCGGAACAGCCGCGGTGCGGCGGGTTTGTCGCTCAGAGGCGGGCACTTGGCCACATGCCTCCCGCCCGGCGGCCGCGCCAAGGTGCAAGGGCCGAACCGCCTGGCGGACAATCCGGCCCGCGTCACACCACCTCCTTGTCGACATCGCATTCCCTGGTTGTTGTCCGCGCCTTCAGGTGGTGAAGGTCGGTCACCGCACCCGGGGTGGGCTCCGCGCCGGCGTCCTGGGCCGCCAAGAGCTGCGCCACCGCCGCATGCTTGGCGCGCTTGGCATCCGTGAGCGGCGTACCTCCCCAGCGATCGGTCGCGCCGGGCCGGGCCCCGGATTCCAGCAGATATCTGACCGCGGCGCTGTGCCCTTCGGCCGCTGCGAGGTGCAGCGCCGTCCTGCCGTCGTAGTCGGCCGCACTCGGGTCGGCCCCGGTGGCCAGGACCGCCCGCAGTTCATCGAGGTCACCCTGGCTCGCGGCGTACAACAGCCGCATCGTTCCGGTTATCTCGGACTCGTTCTTTTTCCGGCGAGGATCGCGCTTGCCGGTGTCCTCGCCGGCGATCAGCGAGTCATAGATATGAAAGTTGTACCGGGTGACCAACTCCCGGCAAAACGCCACTCCGCGAACGGAGTTGCCGTGGGTGTCCAGTCGCGGCGACCAGATGCACACACCCATGACCCCGGGAACGACGAGCATGAGACCGCCGGAGACGCCGCTCTTGGCCGGCAGCCCGATGGTGAAGGCGAACTCGCCCGAGTAGTCGTACATGCCGCACGACGACATCAGCGACAAGCAGTGCCGCACGGTGCTGGGCTTGAAGACGGGCTCATTGGTCAGCGGATTGATGCCCGCGTTGGCGAAGGTGGCCGCCACCACGGCAAGGGCGTGCGTATCGAGTTCGATTGCGCAGCACTGGAAGTAGAACTCCAGCGTTTCCACCAGATCTATCCCCTGGGGAAACGCGTCGTGTTCACGCATGAAGTAGCCCAGCGCGTAGTTGCGGTCCGCGGTCCTGCGTTCCGAAAGGTAGACCGTGTTGTTGAAACCGACTCTGCCGGAAGCCGAGAGCCGCCGCCATGCACTGGCCACATGATCGAAGCGGTCCGCCAGCTCGTCGTGGGAGCGCAACAGCGAACACGTCATGATGGCGCCCGAGTTGATCATCGGGTTATGGGGCAAACCGACGTCTGTGAGCGACAGTTCGTTGAATCCCCGGCCGCTGGGCTCGCGGCCGACGTGATGGTGTACCGCCGCGACGCCGTGTTCCTCGAGAGCCAGGCTGTAGTTGATCGGCTTGCACATGGATTGCACGCAGAACATGACATCGGTGTCGCCGACGCTGGATCGCTGCCCGTCGACGGTGCACACCGCGATGGCCAACTTCTCCGGATCGACCCGCTTGAGCTGCGGGATGTAGTCGGCCACCACGCCGGACTCGTCGGCCCGCACATTGTCGTACATTTCGCGAATCTCGCCCGCCAGGCGGGTGAAATCGGGGATCACCAGATCGCCCCTCAAGGCGCGGGCGATCAGTCCACCGCCGGCCTCGCAGACCGCGGCGAATTGCTCGGAGCTCAGCCAGCCGCCGTCCCGCTCTTCCGCACTCAAGATCTCACGGATCCGGGGATCGTCGGTTCCGATGCCCGCGGCGCCGAGCCTGTTCATCAGCTCTAGCAACGAAACCCTCTGTTGGTGATCACTTTTGAAGGTCCCGGCGATGGCGCTGACACCCCCCGCCTCGCGGGCCCGGAGGCCATCCCGAGACCCAAAATCGTCAGCGACAACAGTAGCGGCCTGGTCGACCTGTGCGATCAGCGACATGGCACACCCCCTTCATTTTCAGTTACTTGGGCTTTACGTTGCACACAAGGCGTTAACTTTCCTTCTGCCGCGATGGTACGGGCAGAACGCTGGGCAACACCGTAGAGAAACCGTCAAGATTGCCGACAACGCCGGCGGCTGCGACCTGGCTCACATGTCGGTATGGCTGCGAATTACGTTGTCAAACAGTATTTCTCAGACTTTTCTCACGTCAACAGCGAAACCGCTCACAACAAGATCAGACCGGCCCCACAGTACCTTCACAGTCAAAAACGGAAGTGGTTGATAGGGTATGTGCCGGTGTACCAGACAGCAAAGATTCTGTCCGCCATGGCTTTTAGAACAGTAGAGTCACGCGCCGATAACAAATACGCTGCGGGGCGGGCGCTTTGCCGCTCACCCCACCAGCGATCGCTCACACCTTGGCGATGCTCACCCGCACACCGTCGCCGATCTCGGCGCCATCCGCCGGATCACCGAATTCGAAACTGGTGGCCAGGATTTCACCCGCGATGAGGTCGCGGTGGGTGTGCGCCCAGTCGGCGCGCTCACCAGGCACCGACATCACCACCGAAATCCGGTCGGACACATCCAAACCGGTCAACTTGCGCAGCTCCTGCAGCTCGCGGATCCTGTCCTTGGCCCAGCCCTCGGCCTCGAGTTCCGGGGTCACGGTGCCGTCCAGTACCACCAGACCCGCGCCGTCGGGCAGGGCGGCGGTGAAGTCCGGATCGGCCGCGACCAGGCGGGAGCTGTATTCCTCGGGCGCCAGCACCGCGGGCCCGGCGGTCAGGGTGCCGTCGGGATTGACGACGCCCTCCCCCGCCTTGACCGCCTTGATGGCCGCCTGCACGTCCTTGCCGAGCCGCGGCCCCGCCACCCGGGCGTTGACGGTGAGCTCGAAGCGGCCGTAGGTGTCGATCGCATCGGTCAGCTCGACGCTCTTGACGTTGAGTTCGTCGGCGATCAGATCGGCGAACGGCTCCAGCCGCTGCGGATCATCCACCGCCACGGTCAGTTTCGGCAGCGGCAACCGCACCCGCAGCTTCTTGGCCTTGCGTAACGAGGACGCCGCCGAGCAGACGTCGCGGACCTGATCCATCGCCGCGACCAGTGCGGGGTCGGCGGGCACGTCGCCGGCTCGCGGCCAGTCGGTCAGGTGCACCGACCGCCCGGCGGTCAGCCCGCGCCAGACGATCTCGGTCACCGAGGGCAGCAGCGGCGCGGCCAGCCGCGCGGTGACCTCCAGCGCGGTGTGCAAGGTGTCGATGGCGTCGACATCCTCGGACCAGAACCGCGAACGCGACCTTCGCACATACCAGTTCGTCAGCGCCTCGGTGAACTGGCGCAACTGCTCGCAGGCCCGCGAGATGTCGCAGGTGTCCATCTCGCGGGTCAGGTCGTCGCGCAGCTCGGCAAGCTTGGCCAGGATGTAACGATCCAGCACCTGCGTCGAATCGGTGCGCCAGGTACCGACTTTGGGCGCATACAACGCCAGGAAGCTGTACGCGTTCCAAAACGGCAGCAGCACCTGGCGCACACCGTCGCGGATGCCCTGCTCGGTGACGATCAGGTTGCCCCCGCGCAAGATCGGCGAGGCCATCAGGAACCAGCGCATCGCGTCGGAGCCGTCGCGGTCGAACACCTCGGTGACATCGGGATAATTGCGCAGCGACTTGCTCATTTTCTGGCCGTCCGAGCCCAGCACAATCCCATGTGCCACACAGGTTTTGAAGGCAGGACGGTCGAACAGCGCGGTGGCCAGCACGTGCATCATGTAGAACCAGCCACGGGTCTGCCCGATGTACTCGACAATGAAATCGGCGGGGAAATGGTTGTCGAACCACTCGCGGTTCTCGAAGGGGTAGTGCACCTGGGCATACGGCATCGAGCCGGAGTCGAACCACACGTCGAGCACATCGGGGATGCGCCGCATGGTGCTGGCACCGGTCGGGTCGTCGGGGTTGGGCCGGGTCAGCTCGTCGATGAAGGGCCGGTGCAGATTGGTGGGCCGCACCCCGAAGTCGCGCTCGAGCTCGTCGAGGCTGCCGTACACGTCGATGCGCGGGTAGGCCGGGTCGTCGGACTTCCACACCGGAATGGGGCTGCCCCAGTAACGGTTTCGCGAGATCGACCAGTCGCGGGCGCCCTGCAGCCACTTGCCGAACTGCCCGTCCTTGACGTGCTCGGGATACCAGGTGATCTGCTGGTTGAGTTCCACCATGCGGTCCCGGAATTCGGTGACCGCGACGAACCACGACGACACCGCCCGATAGATCAGCGGATTGCGGCAGCGCCAGCAGTGCGGGTAGGGATGCTCGTAGGTTTCGTGGCGAAGCAGCACCGCGCCGTTGGCCGCGGCGGGGCCGCTGCCGTTCTTCAGGTCGCGAATGATGTGCGGGTTGGCGTCAAAGACGTGCTGGCCCTGGTAATCCGGGACGGAGGCGTCGAACCGCCCCTTGGCGTCGACCGGGGTGACCGGTGCGATGCCCGCCGCGTCCGAGACGGCCATGTCGTCCTCGCCGTAGGCGGGCGCCATGTGCACGATGCCGGTGCCGTCCTCGGTCGTCACGAATTCGCCGGGCAGCACCTGAAAAGCGCTGGGCGAGTCCATGAAATAGGCGAACGGCGGCAGGTACCGCGTGCCCAGCAGCTCGGCGCCGGGATAGCTGCCCAGTACCTCGGGTTCGTCGCCGAGCTCGCGCGCATACGCCGCCAGCCGCGGCTGCGCCAGCACGTAACGCCGGTCCCCCACCCGCACCTGCACATACGTCACGTCGGGGTTGACCGCGACGGCGAGGTTGGACGGCAGGGTCCACGGCGTGGTCGTCCACACCAGCAGGTAGGCGCCGTCCAGATCGCCGCCGACCACCCGGAAACCGACGGTCAAAGCCGGGTCCTGGCGGCTTTGGTACACGTCGTCGTCCATCCGCAATTCGTGGTTGGACAGCGGGGTTTCGTCGCGCCAGCAGTACGGCAGCACCCGGTAGCCCTCGTACGCCAGGCCCTTGTCCCAGAGCTGTTTGAACGCCCAGATCACCGACTCCATGTAGGGCGGGTCCAGCGTCTTGTAATCGTTGTCGAAGTCGACCCAGCGCGCCTGGCGGGTGACGTAGGCCTGCCACTCGTCGGTGTAGCGCAACACCGAGGCGCGGCAGGCGTCGTTGAAGGCGGCGATGCCCATGTCGTCGATCTGCGATTTGTCGCTGATACCCAGCTGGCGCTCGACCTCGAGTTCGGCCGGCAGGCCGTGGGTGTCCCAACCGAAACGGCGCTCCACCTTGTCCCCGCGCATGGTGCGGTAGCGAGGCACGATGTCTTTGACGTAGCCGGTCAGCAGGTGCCCGTAGTGGGGCAGCCCGTTGGCGAACGGGGGCCCGTCGTAGAACACGTATTCTGGCGCGCCGTCCCGGCGGGCGATGCTGGCCCGGAAGGTGTCGTCGCGGGCCCAGTAGTCGAGCACCTCGAGCTCGAGCGCCGGGAAGTCGGGCGGCCCGCCGGCCGGCTTGGGATAGGCCCGCACGGGGTCGACCGGCTGGGCGTCGAGGTCGGCCTCGGGTGTATCGGTCACGATGCGCGTTGTCTCCTGTGCCACGGTGCAAACCGGGGACGACGACGCGCCTGCTGCGCGAGCGCCGCGGTACCACCCCGCTTGCCGCGCTTTCGCGTGGCCGCTCGATCACGGCTGTGACGGGCCTACCCGTTCGGTTCTACTGGGCCGGTCCGACGAACACGGCTGTTCTTCCGAAGGCTCCCCGGTGATGGCCGGATCGACGCCAATATGACGATTCTACGAAGACCCGCAAATCCGGGTGCACACTCGCCAACTCCAAGGGGTCGACAGGGCGCAGAGCTACGTCTGTGCCCAGCCGACCCCTTGGAGCCACGGTTGCTCGACGTCCATCGAAGTACGGCTTTCAGGCCCGCACTTCGAGGATGCCGACGCGCCACAGCGCGGCGTAGACGTGCCGCAGCGGAACGCTGAGCAGGCGGGCGGCGCCGTCCACCAGCGGGTCGCCACCGGCGCCGAACTGCGGGGCGTTCGCCTGCCGGCGGGCCTTGGCCTGCGGGGCCAGGGCGGGAGCCGGCATGGTGTCGGTGTCGCGCACCAAGGTCAGCGTGCGGGCGGGCGCGACGGTTACGACGTCGTCGTAGAAAGCTGCGGTCATTTTCGCCTCCTAGAGGGCAGATCCAACGGGGACTGATTGGACTGATGTGTCCCGTCCCGTGTCGGTTCCGATCTCAAAACGCTTGGTGGATAACCACTTAGCGTTGTGGCGACTCAGCCGAGAAGGCGGCGCCGGAGACCGGATCGGGACGAAACACAGTTCGGACTTCGGTCCGGACTATCGCTGGAACTCACGTGTCCCTCACCTCCTCGCGGTCGCGACGCGTGCGCGGTTCGCACGCAATCTGTGCACAGCAAGAGGAGCAGAACCCGACGACCGTCGGCGATCCGCACCCCTCTCGTCAGAGCTTCGGCACCACACGACGTGTCCTGGCCCGGAAAAACAATCCAAAGCCGGAAGCCACCTGGGCTCAACCCTTAAGCCGGGAGGAGCTGTCCTGACCCGGGGCGTCTTTCGACGTTCGGGGTCAGTGGCCTGTATTCGTGTAGACGCCTCACCTAACGAGGTGCTTACCCGTCCGATCATGCACGACGGGTCTGACACGGTCAAATCTCTTCACGCCGTGTTGGAGATTCTTTATGGAATCCTTCAGGGCGCACCGAGCATCCGGCCCGGCTCACGGCGCTGAACTGGGCCGACGGAGCTCCCGCCGCCGCCCGTTTCAGGTGTCCAGCAGGTTTTCCAGCCGCCCGACGGTGGCGATGAACTCCTCGACCATCTCCAGCACCACCGCACGCGTCGGGCGCACCCGGTCGAGCGAACCGACCACCTGCCCGACGAAGTAGGTGGACAGCTCGCGGGCCCTGGCGCCGGGGTGGCCGGCGGCCTGGTTGATGCGCACCTGCGACTCGGTGATCAGCGCGGTCTGCAGCGGCATGCCAAGCGGGTCCGGGCTGTCGGGCCGGTCCCACTCGTCGGTCCAGGCGGTGCGCAGCATTCGCGCCGGCTTGCCGGTCATCGACCTCGACCGCACGGTGTCCGAGGAGCTGGCGGCCAGGAACTTCTCCTTGACCACCGGCGCCGTCTCGGCTTCCTCGGTGGTGAGCCACACCGACCCACACCACACACCCTCGGCGCCCAGCGCCAGGGCCGCCGCGACCTGGCTGCCGCGGGCGATCCCGCCCGCGGCGAGCACGGGAACCGGACGCACGGCATCCACGACTTCGGGGACCAGGACCATGGTCGCCACCTCGCCGGTGTGGCCGCCGGCCTCGGTGCCCTGCGCGACGATCAGGTCGACGCCCGCGGCGGCGTGCCTGCGCGCGTGCCGTGTGGTGCCGGCCAGCGCGGCGACCAGCACGTCGTGGTCGTGAGCGCGCTCGACGAGGTCCGCAGGCGGCGAGCCGAGCGCACTGGCGATCAGCCGGATGTCGTGGGCGAACGCCACCTCGAGAAGGGGCTCGTAGCCTTTCGGCGAGATGTTGAGGCCGCCCGACGGCCGCCGCGGCGCCTCGGTGGGCGCCGGGATGCCATATCGGGTCAGCAGGTCGTCGACGAACGCGCGATGCTCCTCGGGCAGCAGCTCGGTGGTGCGCTCCGCGTCGATTCCCCCTTGCTCCGCGCCGACGTACTTGGGCGGCAGCAGCAGGTCGACCCCGTAGGGCTTGCCGCCGGTCTGCTCCTCGATCCAGGTCAGCTCGCTCTGCAGCCGCTGCGGACTGTGCGCGACCGCCCCCAGGACGCCGAAGCCGCCCGCGTTGGTCACCGCGGCCACCACGTCGCGGCAGTGACTGAAGGCGCAAATGGGGAATTCGGTTCCGAGCATCTCGGCGACCCTGGTTCTCATTGCCCGACGCTAAAGAGCCACGGATTGATATGTCAATCGGCCGGTCAGGACCGGGGCGACCGGCCGTCCGGGGGCCAGCCCGCCACGCCGTCCTCCAGCGGCACCTCCAGGCTCTGCAGGATGGACGCGACCATCCGCCAGGCGCCGATGACCGTGACCAGTTCGATGAGAACCGTTGTGTCACCGTGGAATTCGCGTTCGCAGGCCGCCCAGTTCGCGGCGCTCACCGCGCCGTCGCGGACCACGTCGTCGGTGGCGGCCAGCACCGCGCGCTCGGTGGGCCCGAACCCGTCGTATGCCTGCCAGTCGCGCACCGCGACCAGATCGTCGGCGTTGACGCCCAGCCGCGACGCGACGCGCCAGTGTTGCGTCCACTCGTAGTCGCACCCGGTGAGCCAGCCGATCCGCATGATCGCCAGCTCGCGCAGGCGCGAGTCCAGGGCACCGTGCCAGAGCATGGTGGCCAGGAGGTCGTTGATGGCGCGCGCCAGCTGCGGATGGTTCAGCAGGACCTGGAAGATCGACAGTTCGGCCATGTAGTTCGGCACGGCCGCCTCGTCGGCGGCGGCTTTGGCCTCGCCGAGCGGCAGTCCGGGCACGCGGGCTGATGTCATGGGGTGAGCACTCCGTGTACTGGCGGGACACCGTGGCGTTCACCGACCATGGTAGCCAGCGGATGCTCGTCGTCGTTGGCGCCCGCCGGGCGCGCCGGCCCCGCCGGTGTTTCACACCGACGTCAAAGAAAATCGGTACCTTACCTTTATCGGCCCGCATTACGGTCCTCTCGCATTCGATGTACCGTTAGCCGAGGTGTGGTGACCGATTTGCAGTTGGATGTTCGAGTGCCGGTCACTCGGACGGCGCAGACGGGCGGGAGGTTGAGTCCGGTGGTACGCGGTGCGCGTGACGTGGCACACGACCCATCCGATGTCGCCGCCGAGGAGAGCCAGGACGCGGGCCGAGAGTCCGGCCGCTCACCAATTTTCCGGCGACGTGCTCACCGGCCGGCGCCGGAACCGCAGGCGACGGCGAAATCCGCACGCACTCGGCAGAGTCCGGGGGCCGCCGCTTTCAGGATGCTGAAACGACTGTGGATCCCACTCGTCATCCTGATAGTGATCGGCGCCGGCGGCTTTGCCGTGTCGCGACTGCACGGCATCTTCGGCACCGAGAAACGAACCAGCTACGCCGACACCAGAACCGGCGAGGCCAAGCCATTCAACCCCAAGCACCTGGTGTACGAGGTGTTCGGGCCGCCCGGATCCACCGCCAGCATCAGCTATTTCGACGTCAACGGCGATCCGCAACACATCGACGGAGCAGAGCTGCCGTGGTCGTACGACATCTCGACAACCCTGCCGGCACTTGTGGGAAACATTGTGGCGCAAAGCGATAGCTCGAGCATCGGCTGCCGCATCGTGGTGGACGGCGACGTCAAATCGGAGAAAGTCGTCCACGAAGTCAACGCCTTCACCTTCTGCCTGCTCAAGGCCGCGTGAGCGCCGCCCGCACGTCCTAGGCGTCCAGGCGGGCGAACTGATTCTGCCGGTACTGCTCGACGCACGCCGCTCGCCTCACCTTGCCGCTGGTGGTGATGGGAATCGAACCGGGCGGCACCAGGACGAGATCGGCGACGCGCAGGCCGTGCGAGTTTGAGATCGCCGATGTGACTTCGCGTTTGACGGCGACGATCTTGTCGGTGATCGCGTCGTCGTGGGAGTCGCCGCGGTTCTTGAATTCGATGATGGCGACCAGCTTTTCGACTTCCTTGTCGGGGACGGCGATGGCTGCGCACCGGCCCCGGGTGATCTCCTGGATCGTCGCCTCGATGTCGTCGGGAGAATGGTTGCGGCCGTAGACAATCAGAAGATCCTTGATGCGGCCCATGATGAACAGCTCACCGTCGGACAGAAAACCCAGGTCTCCGGTTCGCAGCCAGGGCCCGCGGGGTGTGCCCGCCGACGGATCGGCGAGCTCCGCGCGAAACGTTTGCTCCGTCTCTTCGGGTTTGCGCCAGTAGCCCAGTGCCACGTTGTCGCCGTGCACCCAGATCTCACCGGTCGACTCCGCCGGGCACTCGGTCCTGGTCTCGGGGTCGACGATGCGCACCATCGGCGACTGCGGCGCGCCGTAGCTCACCAGCGCGGTCCCGCCGCCGGCGCACCGCTTGGCCTGGCCGGCGGCCAGCTCGTCGGACTCGAAGCGCACGATTTCCGGCGGCTGACCCGCCCGGCGGGTTGCGACGTACACCGTGGCCTCGGCCAGCCCGTAGGAGGGCCGCAGCACCTTGTCGCGAAGGTTGAACTTGGCGAACCGCTCGGTGAAGCGCCGCACCGTGACCGCGTGTATGCGCTCACTGCCGGGGCAGATGCTCATGATGTCGCCCAGGTCGTGGCCGGCCATGTCCTCGTCCGAGGTGCGGCGCAGCGTCAGCTCCAACGCGAAGTTGGGCCCGGCGGAGAAGGCGCGGGTGTTGCTCGCCATCAGGTGCATCCAGCGGGCGGGCCGCTGCAGGAACGAGACCGGGCTGGTGAACACGCTGCGAAAGCCGCCCAGCACCGGTCCGCAGATCCCCAGGAACAAGCCCATGTCGTGATAGAACGGCAGCCACGACACGACGGTCGTGTCCGGCGGAATGACGTTTCCGTAGTCCGCGAAGTAGTCGCCCGCCAGCTGCGTGTAATTGGCCGCCAGGTTGCCGTAGGAAATCGCGACTCCCGTGGGCCGGCGCGTCGAACCGGACGTGTACTGCAGATACGCCGTGCTCGGCTGTTCGACGCGCGTGACGCTGGATCGCCGGGAAGAGTCGAGCCCCAGGGAATCGACGGTCACCACCGCAGGCGCGGAGCCGTTTGCCTGCGCGTCAACGCATTCCGTGACGGCGTCGCGGACGCCGGACGTGGTGAGCACGACGGACGGCGACGCGTCGTCGAACACGGAACTGACCCGCTCGTCATGGGCGCCCCCCATGGGAACCGACAGCGGAACGGCGATAAGCCCGGCCTGCAGCGCTCCCAGGAACGCGACGACGTAGTCGTGGGTCTGGGGTGCCAATATCAGCGCCCGATCACCGGGCGAGGAATGCCGTTGCAGCTCCTGGGCGACGCTGAGGGCTCGGCGATACGTCTGCGACCACGTCAGCGTGTCGGCGGCGCCGTCCCAATCCTGGTCGTAGTCGACGAAGACGAACGCCGGGTCGTTGGGCTGCAGACTGGCCCGCTCGCGCAGCAAAGCAGGAATGGACGTTCCAATCACCCGCATGAGGTTACCGTGGCCGCTGCGGCTGCACGTTCGAAACAGAACTCCGAAGCCGCCGTAATCCTCCGCCGTCGGTGCTCGTGCCCTTTCCCGCAGGTCCCACCGGCACTCTCAGATGTTTTGCTGCGCAACGCCCCCCGGCGCGCGCGCCTGCCTGGTAGCGTGACGTGCCACAGCGCGGGGGAAATGTGTCAGCAAACCTCGGAGCAACGCTGGGCAAGGAAGGATCGCCGTGGAGTCGGACATCGTCACGTTACCGGAGGCAAAGCTCGTTGCCGGGCCGCCGTTTCCCGCCGTACTGGAGCCCGCGACAGAGAACATCGACGTGGTGGCGTGGGCGGCGGCGAACCGCCGCGCGATCCAGGAGCTGCTGTTGCACCACGGCGGCATCCTGTTCCGCGGATTCACCGGCGCCTCGGTCGAGACGTTCCGCAGCTTCATCGCGGCGGTGTCCGGCGACCCGCTGCAGTACATGGAAGGCACCTCTCCCCGGCACGAGGTGGGTGACCATGTCTACACCTCGACCGACTATCCCCCGCGCCACCGGATCCCCCTGCACAACGAGCTGTCCTACAGCAACAACTGGCCGCTGCGCCTCTTCTTCCACTGCGTGGTGGCGCCCGGCGGCGGGGGCGCCACCCCCATCGCCGACTCCCGCAAGGTGTACCAGCGGATCTCGCCGGCGCTGCGGCAGCGCCTGGAAGAGCGTGACTACCTCTACGTCCGGAACTTCGGGCCCGACATCGGACTCGGCTGGCGGGAGGCCTTCCAGACCGATGACCGCGGCGTCGTCGAACGCTACTGCGCCGACAACGACATCCAGCTCACCTGGGGACCCGACGACGCGCTGACCACCCGGCAGCGGCGACCCGTGTCCGAGGCGCACCCGGAGACCGGCGAGATGTCGTGGTTCAACCACCTCACGTTTTTCAACGTCACCACCTTGGACCCGATGGTGGCCGAGGCATTGCTGTTGATGGGCAAGGAGAACCTGCCGAACAACACCTACTACGGCGACGGTGCGGACATCGAGCCGGAGGCCCTCGAGGAGTTGCGCGCCGCCTACGACGCGGAGACCGTGACCATCCCCTGGCAAGAGGGCGACATCATGATGCTCGACAACATGCTCGCCTCCCACGGCCGGGAGCCCTACACGCCACCGCGCCAGATCGTGGTCGGCATGGCCGAGCCGTGGTCGCGGTCTGCCAATAGGGCGCGGTCAGCCGTCAGCTAATTCGTCGGGCTTCCCGCCACGGCCGCGTGGTCGAAACGCTCGGCGTCGACGGCCCGCGCGGGTTCCTCCGCGTTCTTCGCCTGCTGGGCGTGCGCCACCTGCCGAGCGGTGTAGCCGATGAATAGCGCCACCAAGATGAGCAGGACGACCGCGCCGGCCAGCCATCGCAGGCCGTACGCATAGCCGTGGTCCAGCGCGTTCAACTGGGCGGCATTCATGTATTTCACCGGTCCGGTGGTGCCGCCCAGGTGCAGGGTGTGCGACATGATGATGGCCTGGATGGAGGCCAGCACCATCGGGCCGCCGAGGCCCTGCAGCATCACCGCGATCGCGGTGGTGGGTCCGATGCGTTCGACGCCGACGCTGGCTATCACCGACAGGCCAAGCGGGACGTTGAGCATGCCGATACCGATTCCGCCGATGACGATGGGCAGCACCAGGTTCGGGAAGTACGGGATGCCGCGGTTGAGCGTGGAGCCGTACAGCACGCCGCAAAGCACCAGCAGCGCACCGGTGATCACCACCACCCGCGGTGGCACCCGCATCACCAGCCGCGAAGACACCGCCAGCCCGGTGGCCGTCGCGATGGTGAACGGGATGAAGCTGACGCCCGCGCGCAGGGCGCTGTAGCCCATGATGTCCTGCACATACACGGCGACCAGCAGCACCAGCGTCACCATCGCCCCACCGGCGATGAACATGGACGCGTACGTCGCCAGCCGGCTGCGATCAAAGAACAAGTTGAACGGCACGACGGGGTTCTCTGCCCGCCGCTCGACTATGACGAACGCCGTGAAAGCGGTGAGCGCCACCGCGCCCGAGCCGATCGTCGAGGCCGACAACCAGCCCTCCCCCGGCTCCATCGACAGGCAGAAGACCGTCGCGGTGCTGGTCACCGTGGCCAGCAACGCTCCCGGAACGTCGAGCTTCATCCGCACCTTTTGGGTTTCCCGTAGCTCGGCGCGGGCCAGGTAGATCACCAGCAGCCCGATCGGCGCGCTGATGAAAAACGCCAGCCGCCATGACACGTCGGTGAGGATTCCGCCCACCACCAGGCCCGTCACCGAGCCGATCCCGACCATCGCGCCGAACACGGCCGCCGCGGTGTTGCGTCGCGGCCCCTTCGGGAAGGTGGTCGCCACCAGCGCCATCGCGGTCGGGGAAACCATGGCGAGAGACAGCCCTTTCATCAGCCGGGCCAACACGAGCGTGGCCTCGTCCCAGGCGAGGCCCGACATCGTCGAGGACACGGTGAACAGCGAGACGCCGATGATGAACATCCGCTTGCGTCCGACGATGTCGCCCAGGCGACCACCCAGCAGGATCAACCCGCTACAGGTCAGCATGGAGGCGAACATGATCCAGCTCCGCCCGACGGCCGACAGTCCCAGCTCGTTCTGGATTTTCGGGAGCGCGACGATCGTGAGGGTGAAATCCATCGGCGCCATCAGCTGCATGCCGCCGAGCGCGATCACCGCGGCGACGAAGGCGCGCGACGGCAGCCGGTCGTGCAGGCGCCTTCGTTTGCGTTGCGGCGCGGGCTGTTCGACGGGTATCGGCGGGTGTTCGACGGCCACCGATGCCGTTCCGATCGGGTGTTCGACGGCCCTCTGAGCCGGCCGTTCCGAGAGTTCAATTTTCACGTCCGGTAGGGTCCGGTCTCCCCAAGCCATAGCGGAGAACCTACCGTACATCTGCGCATTTCGGCCGTTGTTGTGTGACTAACGGTATGAAGTTCAGGTTTATGAACGCCAGGTCTGATGAATCGGGATTATCAAAGCCGTTAGGTATGCGAAGAATGTATCGGAAGTACCTGCGGTCAGTGGGCTAAAGAATCGGTTTCGAGCCCGTCCGACCTGATTTGGCGCCGGGCGAGGTAAGCGCGGTATCTGCTGCGCGGATGCGGAAGTCACGCAAAGGTCAGGCGAAGGTCAAGCCGCGCAGAACATTCCGGCCGTCGTCCCGTTCCCGGGAGCGGCGCGGCGTCGGGAGGGATCGCGACTAGCGAGCCGCCGGCTTGTCGGCGATCGCGGCGTGCGCCACGCGAGGCACCCGTGCGGAAATCCCGAGTTGCCGCGCGACCTCGTAGAGGTCTTGGTCGTCGGTGACCAGGAAGTTGTGGGCCGCCAGCTGGGCGTGCATCTCCTCGGGGTACCAGGACGATAGGTACGGCTCGTCCTCGGCGGGCCACGCGCCGCTGAGGTGCATGACGAGTTGCAGCGAACGGTCAACGACGGAGTTGAGCCACCAGCGCTTCAGGCCGAGTCGCATCCCGGCGGGTGTCGAGTAGGTGAGGATGAACCGGCTGCCGGGCGCGGAGCACTCGTCGATCGCGGCGAGGGTCGAGTCGACGTCCGTCTTCGTGAGGTAGGGCAGCACCCCCTCACAGATCCATGTGGTCGGCGTCGCGGTGTCGTGTCCGGCCGCGGCGAGCGCGGCCCCGAGGGCGTCGCGTTGGAAGTCGACCGAGACGTAGTTGAGCGATTTCGCGACGGGCCGCAGGCCGTTGATGCGGTCCCGCTTGTCCTGCTGCGTCGCGGGAAAGTCCACTTCGTACACGTCGGCTCCGGCCAGCTCCGGCAGCCGATAGGCGCGCGCATCCAGCCCCGCGCCGAGGATGACCAGTTGCGGATGCGCCTTGGCGCGAACGGCGTCGTCGATCACGACGGCGCGGGCCACCGAGATCGTCATGTTGCGGCCGAGCAGCGCGGCTTCCATTCGCTCCCGCCAGCTGTCGGGGGCGGCGCCGCTGCGGGCGCGCTCGACGGGCACCCGCTCGGCATCGCGAAGCAAGCGCGCGGCGAAGGGATCGCTGAACCGCCCGACCGCCAGCCGGTCATCGGCTATGGCCCTGGCCTGGCATATCAGCACCGCGGTCTTGCTCGCGCCATTCGTGATCATGTGTGGCTCCCTGAGTCCGTAGGTGTCGGGGGGTGGGCCTGCGGGACGGCTCGTCGACGGCCGGCCCGGCAGGGCGTGTCGTCACGGAGACATGTGGCGACAGCGAATAACGAACGTGGTTGTCGACGGCACGGACCGCCCTCGACTTGAATGTGCAGCGTCCCGGCCGACCTTCGATGGTCACCCGCTGCTCGGGTGACCAACGGGAACTGAATCGACAGGCGGCTGCCTCCTCGGATCTCCGGATCGTCGAGATGGGTTGCGTCGACACGTGATTTTAGGACCGGGCGGGGGCCCACGTTGAGCAACCGGCGGCCCCATAGGAAATCCATAACCTTGTGTTCGACCGCCACGCCTCGCCCGTTACAGTCCCGCGGCATCGACGGCGTGGCTCGCTTCCTGGGCCTGCGCCACCTCGCGCGCGGTGTATCCGATGCGCAGCGCCACCACGCCGAGCAGGACGATCACCCCCGCAAGCCAGAGCAGCCCATAGGTATGGCCGTGGTCAATGGCGTCCATGTGGACGGCGTCGCCGCGATCCACCGGCCCGGTGGTGCCGCCCAACTGCAGCGTCCGCAACGTGATGACGGCCTGGATGCCGGCCAGCACCACCGGCCCACCCAAGTTCTGCAGCATCACCGCTACCGCGGAGGTGGGCCCGATGCGGTCGACGCCGACGCTGGCGATCAGCGACAGCATGAGCGGGACATTGACCAGGCCCAGACCGATGGCGCCGATCGTGAGCGGCACAAGGAGATTCGGGAAATACGGGACGCCGCGATTGAGCGTCGAACCGTACAGCATCGCGCCCAGCATCAGAACGACGCCGGCGATCACCACCACCCGCGGCGGCACCCGCGAGACCAATCTCGACGAAATGAACACCCCGACGGCCGTCGCGATGGCAAACGGGATGAAGCTGATGCCCGCGTGCAGCGGACTGTAGCCCATGATGTTCTGCACATACAGGGCGACCAGCACGGCCAGCGTGAAACCCACACCCCCGCTCAGGAATAGAGCCGCGAAGGTCGGTAACCGGTTGCGGTCAAAGAACAAGCTGAACGGCACGATGGGGTTCTCTGCCCTGCGCTCCACCACGGCGAACGCCACGAAAGCGGCCACGGCCACCACACCCGAACCGATCGTGAGGGCAGACAACCAGCCGTTCGGCGGACCCGACAAGAACCCGAACACCGTTGCGGTACAGGCCAACGTGGCCAGCACCGCCCCGGCGGCATCGAGTTTCATGCGCTCCTTCTGGGTTTCCTGCAGCGTCACAGCGGCGAGATAGATAACCCCCAGCCCGAGCGGTACGTTCACCAAAAACGCCAGCCGCCACGACAACTCCGTGAGCGCCCCGCCCACCACCAGACCCATCACCGAGCCTAGACCGGCCGTCGCGCCGAACACGGCCGTCGCGGCGTTGCGCACCGGGCCCTTCGGAAAGGTGGTCGCCACCAACGACATACACGTCGGGGCGATGATCGCGGCGGCCGCGCCGTGCAGAAGCCGGGCTACGACGAGGATCGTCGCGCTCCACGCCAAGCCGCACAGGACCGATGCCAGTGTGAACAGCGCCACGCCGATCAGAAATGCGCGCTTGCGGCCGACGGTGTCACCGAAGCGGCCGCCGAGCAGCAACAGGCCACCATAGGTGAGCAGGTAGGCGGTGATCACCCAGCTACGCCCGGCATCCGACAGGCCCAGCTCGCCCTGGATCTTCGGAAGTGCGAACACCGCGATGGGGCCATCCATCATGACCATCAGCTGCATGCCGCCGATCGCGGCCAGCACGGAGACGAACCGCCGGGACGGCAGCCGATCCGGCAAGTATCGTCTCGTCAGGGGCGGCGGCCCCACGGGCATCGGGTTGGCGCCCTCAGCGCGCGGTGCCGTCAAGTGAGGTAGTGCGCGCTCCCCGTCGTCGAGAGGCACCATAGCGGACACGGTACAGCAACCACGATGGCGCAACGGCCGTTCCGTAAACCGCTGGGACTCAGCCCGCTTGGCGCGTCGTCGCGCCCGCCACAGGGGCGGCTGCTTACCTGCGGCGCGCCGGGCGCTGTTAGCGTGCGGTACCACGAGGGCCAGGAGGATCCGTGAAAAACATTCCGAAAATGTTGCTGTTCGGGCTCATTGAGCCCGCCATGTTCGGCTTGATGGTGTTCTTGGCGGCGTTCACGGTCCACTATTGGCAGGCGTGGGTGTTCCTGGGGGTGTTCGCGATTTCGTCGTGGACCGCCGGCATCTACCTGCTGCGTACCGATCCGGTCGCCCTGCAGCGCCGGATGCGCGGCGGCCCGGCGGCGGAGACCCGCAAGGTGCAGAAGCTCGTGATGGCCGGCTGGTGGCTGTCGTTGGCGACGACGGTGGTGGTCAGCGGACTCGACCATCGCTTCGGCTGGTCGGCGGTGCCGACGGCCGTCTGCCTGGTGGGCGACGTCCTGGTGGCCGCCGGATTCTGCGTGGCGACCCTTGTGGTGATCCAGAATGGCCACGCGGCCGCGACCGTCCGGGTCGAGGAAACCCAGCAGGTCGTCACCACGGGCCTGTACGGGCTTGTGCGGCACCCCATGTACACGGGCAACCTGATCATGATGGCCGGCATCCCTCTCGCCCTGGGCTCTTACTGGGGACTCGTCCTGCTCATCCCGGGCGTGCTGGTGCTGGCCTCACGCATTCGCGACGAAGAGCAGCTCCTCGCCCAAGACCTGGTCGGCTACCGCGAGTACACGGGGAAGGTGCGTTACCGCCTGGTGCCGTACATGTGGTGACGGCCGCCGCGCGCGGTATCACTCATCCAGGCGTAGGTCCACGACCCTGCTCAGCCTTCTGACCGTCGGCGCGTCGAACAGGTCACGCACCGAAAAGCGGTCGTCCAGCATGGCGTTGATCATGGCGATTGCCCGCATCGCGGAAAGCGAATCCCCACCCAGGTCGAAGAACGAATCGTCGAGCCCCACGTGGCCCAGCCCCAGCACGTCGGCGTAGATGTCCATCAGGATCTGCTCGATCAGCGCGGCCGCGGGGCTGGACGCCGCGGGGCTTTCCCCGGGTGCCGGCATCGCGGTGGCCGCCGACCCGGGACGGCTATCCGGGCGGGTCCGCCCGTCCGCGTCGGGCAGGGCGACCGTCGACAGCCGCCGCGCCGGATCGGCGGTCATGGCCACCAACGCCCGTTCGAACCGCGCCACCAGCGCGTCGATGGCGGCCCTGTCGAAGACCTCCGTGCTGAATTGCACGCTGAGCAGCAGTTCGCGGCCCGGGACGGCTTGGATTGTGAGCGGGTAGTGGTAGAAGTCGCGGTTGGCGAACTCGCCGACGGTCAGCTCGGTCGCGTCCAGCGCGGTGGCGTCCGTCGGGTAGTTCTCGTACACGAAGACGGCGTCGAACAGCTGCTCGTGGCCGGTGACGCGGTGAATGTCAGTGAGCACCAGGTGCTGGTGGTCGAGGGTGTGGTGGTAGGCGCGTTGCAGCTGGCCGAGCAGGTCGGCGGTGGTGGTCGTCGCCGTGATGGTGGCGCGCACCGGCACGGTGTTGATCAGCAGCCCCACCATCGATTCCACGCCTGCCACCTCCGCGGGCCTGCCCGAGACCACGGCGCCGAAGGCGACGTCGCTGTGGCCGGTCAGCGACTGCAGCACCTGCGCGAAGGCGGCCTGCAGCACGGTGTTGACGGTGGTGTGGTGGGTGCGCGCGAGCTCGCTGACTCCTCCGGTGGTCTCCTCGGACAGCCGGAACGTCGCGACGCCTCGCCGGCCCAGCCCGAACCGGTCCTGCGGGCCGACCAGTGTCGGGGTGTCGAAGCCGGCGAACATCTCCCGCCAGGCGGCGCGGGCGGCGTCGCGGTCCCGGTCGGCCAGCCAGGCCAGGAAGGTCCGGTACGACGCGGCGGTGGGCAGCCGCCGGCCGTAGTAGCCGGCAAACAGTTCCCGCAGCACGATCTGCAGTGACCAGCCGTCGAAGACGATGTGGTGGTTGGTGAGCACGATCCGGTGCCGGTCCGGCGCGGTGCGGATCAGCGCCGCCCGGAAGCCCGGCTGGTGGGTCAGGTCGCAGACCGCAGCGCGTTCGGCGGCGCACAATTCCCGGATCCGGTCCTCGGGGGCCTGCTCGCCGCTCACGTCGACATACGTCCAGGGCGCCTCGGGTTGGGCGGGGATGACCTGCACCGGCTCGTCGTACTGGGCGCAGAACTCGGCGACCAGGTTGGGATGCCGGCCGACCACCGCCTGCACCGCATCACGCAGCCGGTCCGGGTCGAGCGGGCCGGCGACGGCGACATCGACTTGCACCGCGTACACCTGGTCGTCGCCGCCCCGGTTGAAGGTGGCGTGGAAGAGCAGCCCCTGCTGCAGCGGGGTCAACGGCAGGATGTCCGTGAGGTCGTAGCGCTCGTGCAGCTCGTCGATCTGGTGCTGACGCAGCCGCGCCGGGGCGATGTCCGACGGGGTCAGCCCACCGCCGCCGTGCCTGACGTGCGCGCAGATGCCGGCCAGGGCGTCGAACCACAACCGGCCGAGCTCCCCGACCTGCGCACGGTCCAGCGCCGACGGCGCCCAGGTCCAGGTGGCGCGCAGGTGAGGCCCGGCGTCGGTGTCGACCGTGCCGGCGTTGACCTCGACGGTGTGCGCCAACGGCAGCGGGATCGCCGCGACCGCCCCGGTCAGCGACAGGCCCTCGTGGCAGAGTCGCCAGCCGTCGCCGGATGCGTTCGCCGCCGGCGGGGCCAGGCGCCCGAGGTAGTTGAAGCCAATAGCCGGGTCCGGTCCCGACAGGTCGACGTCGGGGTTCAGGTAGCGCAGCAGCCCGTAGGTCAGCCCGTCCGGGAGGGCCCGCAGCTGCTCTTTCGCGTCCTTGATCACCGCGCCCAGCCCGGGGTCACCGGCCACCACGTTCGCCCAGCTCAGCCCGCCGACCGTCAGCGACACCGGATACTTGGCGGTGAACCAGCCCACGGTGCGGGTCAGATCCACGTCGGAGGCCAGTTCCTCGTCGCGGCCGTGGCCCTCGACATCGATGCTGATGGGCGCGGCGCCGGTGCCCAAGAACTGCGCCCACGCCAGGGCGAACCCGATCAGCATGATGTCTTGCACCCCGGCATGGAATGCCGCAGGCACCTCGCCGAGCAGGATGCGGGTCATGTCGACGTCGAGCTCCACCGACAAGTGCGCGGCAGAGGCGAACGTATCCACCTCGGGGCGCACCGCGGGCAGCGCGGCCGGGACGGCCGCCACCTGTTGCCACGTCTTGGCCAGGTCCACCACCGCCGGGGTGTGCGCGTGCGCGTCCAGCAACGACGCCCACCGGGCGAACGACGTGCCGGTCGCGGGCAACACCACCTGCTGCCCGCTGTGGCATTGGGACCAGGCGATCGTGAGGTCTTCCAGCAGGATCCTCCAGGACACCCCGTCGACGGCCAGGTGATGAACGACCAGCCCCAGCTGGCCGGTGGACGCCACCCACACCGCGCGCAGCATCACCCCGGCCGCCGGGTTCAGCTGCGACCGCGCCGCGATCAACGTCGTGTCCGACAGCACGTCCACGGCCTGCACGCAATCCCGCGCATCCACCGAGCCGGCCTCGGGCACCGTCAGGGACCAGCCGCCGGCGCCGTCGTCGTCGACGCGCAGCCGTAGCATGGCGTGCCGATCCAGCAGGGCCTGCAGCATCACGACCACGTCGGACTCGTCAACGCCCTCTGGTGCCTGCACCACCACCATCTGGTTGAACTGCTCGAACGTCCCGCCCGTGCTGTGCAGCCAGCGCATGATCGGCGTGGCCACCACCGGCCCAATGCCCTCGTCGGCCGGCCCGTCGGCGCCGTCGGCCACCTTGGCCACCGCGGCCAGCCGGGCCACGGTCTGCTCGACGAAGATGTCGCGTGGCCGGTACAGCAGCCCGGCCGCGCGCCCGCGGGCGACCACCTGGATCGACAGGATGCTGTCGCCGCCCAGGTCGAAGAACGACTCGTCGACCCCGACGCGCTCGAGCCCGAGCACTTCGGCGTAGATGCCGGCCAGGGTCTCCTCGGCGGGGTTGGCCGGGGCGCGATAGTGATCGTCGTCGCGGTATTCGGGTGCCGGCAGGGCCTTTTTGTCGATCTTGCCGTTGGCGGTCAGCGGCAGCGCCTCGAGGGCCACGACCGCGGCGGGCACCATGTAGGCCGGGAGCCGCTCGGTCAGCTGGGCGCGTATCGCGCTCGCGCCGGCGGTCCCGGTGACGTACGCCACCAGACGCTTGTCGCCGGGGCGGTCCTCGCGGGCGATCACCACCGCCTGCCCGACGTCGTCGCAGCCGGCCAGCGCCGCCTGGACCTCTCCGAGCTCGATGCGGTAGCCGCGGATCTTGACCTGTTCGTCAGCGCGGCCCACGTAGCGCAGCTGCCCGTCGGTGCCCCATGACACCAGGTCCCCGGTGCAATACATCCGCGCCCCGTGCGCTCGGGCGCCGGCGAAGGGGCAGGCCACGAACCGCGACGCGGTCAACGGGGCCCGGCCCACGTAGCCGTATGCCAGCCCGGACCCGGCCACATACAGCTCGCCGACGACACCCGCCGGAACCGGGCGCAGCCACCGGTCCAGCACGAAGAAGCCGAGGTGGGCCAACGGCAATCCGATTGGGCTGACGGTGGTTTCGACGTCGTCGCGCATGACCTCGCGGAACGAGGCGTGCACGGTCGTCTCGGTGATGCCGTACATATTGATCAGGCGCGGCGATCCCGGGTGGTTGTGCAGCCACGTGCCAAGGCGCGCGGGTTCGAGCGCCTCCCCGCCGAACACCACAGTCTCCAGCTTCAGCTGATGCCGGAGCTCCGGGGACAGCGCATCGGCGGTTTGCAGCGCGTAGAAGGCAGACGGCGTCTGGCTGAGCACGCTGACCTGTTCGCTGACCAGCAGGGTGTGCAGGTCGTCCGGCGAGCGCACCACTTCTTCGGGCACCACCACCAGCCGCCCACCGCCGAGCAGCGCACCGAAGATCTCCCACACCGAGTAGTCGAAGGCCAGGGAATGGCACTGCGTCCAGACCTGTCCGCCCAATTCCAGATCCGCGTTGAGGGTTTCCAGCAGCTGGGTCACGTTGCGGTGAGCGACGGCCACTCCCTTGGGCAGGCCGGTGGTGCCGGAGGTGTAGATCAGGTAGGCGATGTCATCCGCCGCGGGTGCCCGCAACGGCGTGCTCGGATACGTCTCGGTGCCAGGGTCGTTGACGTCGATGACGGCCAGGTCCACCCCGGCCAGCCGCTCCGCCAGGTCCGCGGTGGTGATCGCGGCCATCGGCGCGGAGTCGGCCAGCATGAAGTGCATCCGCGCCGCCGGCTGCGCCGGGTCGATCGGCAGGTAGGCCGCCCCGGCCTTCAGGATCGCCAGCATCGCCACGACCGCCTCGGCCGACCGCGGCAACAGCAGCGCCACCCGTTCGCCGGGGCCCACCCCGTGGTCGGCCAGCACGTGGGCGAGCCGGTTGGCCGCCTCGTCGAGGTCCCGATAGGTCCACGAACGCCACTCCCAGGTGATGGCCACCGCCTCCGGGGCGCGCGCAACCTGCTGGGCGAACAGCACCGGAATCGACACCGACGCGCCCGCGGGTTGGGTGAGCACCGCCCGGTTGCCCCACTCGTCGAGCCGGGTGTGCTCGGTTTCGTCGAGCAGGTCCATCGACGAGAGCGGTCGACTCGGGTCGTCGGTCATCGCCTCCAGGACGCGGCGCAGCCGTTCGATCAGCGACTCGACCGTGGCCGCGTCGAACACGTCGGTGCGGAATTCCGCGGTCCCGACGATGCCGGCGGGCTCACCCTCCTCCGTCCACTGCTCCTGCAGGGAGAAGGTCAGGTCCATGCGGGCGGTGCGGGTGTCCACCAGAAGTGGGGTGGCGTTCAGGTCGCCCAGCGCCAGCCCGCCGGTGGGGTCACCGGCGAAGTTCTGCCAGGCCAGCATCACCTGCACCAGCGGGTGATGGGTGAGCGACCGGGTCGGGTTGAGCCGCTCGACCAGCACCTCGAAGGGCACGTCTTGGTGCTCGTAGGCGGCCAGGCTGCGCCGGCGCACCTGCGACAGCACCTCCCCGATGGTGGGGTCGTCGGCCAGGTCGACCCGCAACACCAGGGTGTTGACGAAAAACCCGACCAGCTCGTCGAGCGCGGGATCGCGGCGCCCGGCGATCGGGAATCCCACCGCGACGTCGGTGCTCGACGCGACCTTGGACAGCAGCACCGCCAGCGCGGCCTGCATCACCATGAAACTGGTCGCGCTGTGCTGGGCGGCCAACCCGCGCACCCGCTCCTGCAGCTCGGCCGGCCAGCCCACCACGGCCGTGGCGCCTCGGTAGTCGGCGACCGGCGGGTAGGGCCGATCGGTGGGCAGCTCCAACCGCTCGGGCAGCCCGGCCAGCACGTCCTCCCAGTAGGCCAGTTGCCGGGCGATGCGACTGGAGCTGTCGGCCAGGTCGCCGAACTGCGCGCGCTGCCACAGCGTGAAATCGACGTACTGCACCGCCAACCCGGCCCAGGCGGGCGCCTCCCCGCGGCAGCGGCTGGCGTAGGCCACCCCCAGGTCACGCACCAGCGGGGTCACTGACAATCCGTCCGCCGCGATGTGGTGCATCACCACTACCAGCACGTGCTCCTTGGCGGCGACGCGAAAGAGCCACGCCCGCAACGGGATTTCGGTCGCCAGGTCGAACGTCGCGCGCGCGGCGGCGCTGACGGCCTCGTTGAGCCGGTCCGCCGACCACCCGACGGCGTCGACGATCTGCCAGCTGAGGTCGGCCCGCCGGGGCGACACCACCACCTGCTGTGGAATCCCCTCGATCGTCGGGAACAGGGTCCGCAGACTCTCGTGGCGGGTGACTACATCGGCCAGTGCCGCACCCAGCCCGTCGACCTCGAGCCGCCCGCGCAGCCGCAGCGCCACCGGGATGTTGTACACCGGTGACGGCCCCTGCAGCTGGTCCAGGAACCACAGGCGCGATTGGGCGAACGACAGGGGCAGCACCGCAGGCCGCTCGCAGGCGACTAACGCCTCGAGGGCGTTGCCGTCGGCGGCGGTGCGGGGCGCCAGCTGGGCGACGGTGGGGGCCTCGAACAGGGCGCGCACCGCGAGCCCGGCATCCAGGGCGGTGTTGATCGCGGCGATCGCCCGCATCGCCGACAGCGAGTCGCCCCCGAGGTCGAAGAACGAGTCGTCGACCCCGACCCGCTCCAGGCCGAGGACCTCGCAGTAGATGCCGGCGATGATCTCCTCGACCGGGCCGACGGGGGCGTGGTAGTGCTCGCCGTCCTGGTATTCCGGGGTGGGCAGGGCGCGCGTGTCGAGCTTGCCGTTGGGCGTCATCGGCAGCGCGTCGATCGCCACCACGGCCGCCGGGACCATGTAGGCCGGGAGCCGCTGCGCCAGCACGGTCCGCGCTTCGGCCGGGTCGATGTCCCCGGTGACGTAGCCGACCAGCCGCTTGTCGCCGGGGCGGTCTTCGCGGGCGATCACCACCGCCTGGTCCACACCGGCCAGCGCGGCCAGCGAGGTGCGCACTTCACCGAGTTCGATCCGATGCCCGCGGATCTTGACCTGCTCGTCGGCGCGCCCGATGTATTCCAGCTGGCCGTCGGTGCCCCACCGGACCAGGTCTCCGGTGCGATACATGCGCGCTCCCGTCGCCCGGTCGCCGAAGGGGCAGGGCACGAACCGTGACGCGGTCAGCCCGGTCCGGCCCAAATAGCCATAGCCCAGTCCGCCACCGGCGACGTACAACTCGCCGACCACACCGCCGGGTACCGGGCGCAGCCACCGGTCCAGCACGAACAACGCCGCCCCGGACACCGGCGAGCCGATCGGCACCGCCCTCGCCCCGGGTGTCAGCGGCGCGCTGATCGCCACGCACATGGTGGTCTCGGTGGGCCCGTAGGCGTTGACCATCACCCGTCCGGGCGACCACCGGTCCACCACTTCGATCGGGCAGGCCTCGCCGACCGTGACCACGGTCGTCGGCCCCAACCGCTCGGGCGTCAGCACCGCGAGCGCCGACGGGGTGTGCGTCAGCACGCTCACCTGCTCGGCGACCAGCAGGGTCTGCAACTCTTCCGGCGACCGCGTCACGGGCTCCGGCACCACCACCAGCCGCCCACCGCGCAGCAGCGCGCCGAAGATCTCCCACGCCGAGACGTCGAAGGCCAGGGAGTGGCAGTGCGCCCACACCCCCGCCGGAGGCACGGTGGCGCCCAGCGACCGCAGCAGGTGGGTCACGCTGCGGTGGGTGATGCCGACGCCCTTGGGCACGCCGGTGGTGCCCGAGGTGTAGATGACGTAGGCGAGGTGATCGGCCGCGGGCGGCGGCAAAGCGGTGGCCGGATGGGCGTCGATGGCGGGGTCGTCGACGTTGATCACCGGCACTTCGCAGCCGTTCAGGCGATCGGCGAGCGCGGTGGTGGTGATCGCGGCAATCGGGGCGGCGTCGCGCAGCACGAACTCGATGCGGGCGCTCGGCGTGGCGGCGTCGATGGGCAGATACGCCGCACCCGTCTTCAGGACCGCCAGCATCGACACGACCGCCTCGGCCGACCGGGACAGCAGCAGTGCCACGCAATGCTTCGGGCCGACGCCACGGCCGGCCAGGAGGTGCGCCAGCCGGTTGGCGGCGTGGTCAAGCTCGCGGTAGGTCCAGGACTCGTCGCCGTAACGGATCGCCACCGCTTCAGGGGCGCGGGCAACCTGCGCGGCGAACACCGCCGGGATCGACGCTCCCGCCGCCGGCTGGGTCAGCACCGACCGGTTGCCCCAGCCCTGTAGCCGGGCCTGTTCGGCGGCGTCGAGCAGGTCGATCGACGACAGCCGCCGCGTCGGGTCGGCGGTCAGCCCGTCCAGCACCCGCCGGAGCCGCTGAGCGAACACTTCGATGCTCTCGGCGTCGAATACATCGGTGCGGAACTCCACGGTCCCACCGATCCCGGCGGGCTCACCGGACCCGGTCCAGCGTTCGGCCAGGGAAAACACCAGGTCCATGCCGGCGGTATGGGCGTCGACCGGCAGCTCGGTGACCTGCAGGTCGCCCAAGGCCATCGCGCCGGCCGGGTCGTTGCCTTGCCAGTTCTGCCAGGCCAGCATCACCTGCACCAGCGGGTGATGGGTCAACGACCGCGTCGGGTTGAGGCGCTCCACCAGCACCTCGAACGGCACCTCTTGGTGTTCGTAGGCGCCGAGGCTGCGCTGCCGCACCTGGGCCAGCAACTCGGCGACGGTCGTGTCGTCGGCCAGGTCGATCCGCAGCACGAGGGTGTTGACGAAGAAGCCGACCAGCTCGTCGAGTGCGGGGTCGCGCCGCCCGGCGATGGGGAATCCGATGGCCACGTCGGTGCCGGCGCTGAGGCCGGCGAGCAGGACCGCCAGCCCGGCCTGAACCACCATGAAGGTGGTCGCGTTGTGCTCACGCGCGACCGACGCCACCCGCTGCTGCAGTTCCGCCGGCCATTCCACGACCACCTTGGCGCTGCGTTGGTCGGCGATCGGCGGGTAGGGGCGGTCGGTCGGCAGCTCGAGCCGTTCGGGCATCCCGGCCAGCGCGTCCTGCCAGTAGGCGAGCTGCGCGGCGATGGGGCTGTCCGGGTCGTCGAGGTCGCCGAACTGGGCGCGCTGCCACAGCGTGTAGTCGACGTATTGGACCGGCAGGGCGGCCCAGGCGGGCGCCTGTCCCGCGCTGCGGGCCGCGTAGGCCGCGTCGAGGTCGCGCATCAGCGGGGTGATCGACCAGCCGTCGGCGGCGATGTGGTGCACGGCGGCAACCAGCACGTGCTCGTCCTCGGCGACGCGGAAAAGGCTTGCGCGCAAAGGTATTTCGCCGGCGAGGTCGAACGGGTAGCGCACCGCGGCGCCGACGGCCTGTTCCAGTCGGGCCGCCGGCCAGCCGACGGCGTCGACGACCTGCCAACCGATGTCGGCGCGGTCGACCGGCATCACCAGCTGCCGCGGTGTCCCGTCGACCGCCGGGAACACCGTGCGCAGGCTCTCGTGGCGGCCCACCACATCGAGCAGGGCCGCGCCCAGCGCCTCGGTGTCCAGGTTTCCGCTCAGCCGCAATGCCGCCGCCATGTTGTAGGCCGGCGAGGGGCCCTGCAGCTGGTCGATGAACCACAGCCTGGTCTGGGCGAACGACAACGGCACCACGGCGGGGCGCTCCATCGGCTGCAGCGGCTCCGGCCCGGCGCCGTGCGCACCGACCCGGGGCGCCAGTTCGGCAATCGTGGGCGTCTCGAACAGGGCCCGGACGGTGACGTGCGCGTCGAGTCCGGTGTTGACCGCGGCGATCAGTCGCATCGCCAGCAGCGAGTCGCCGCCGAGTTCGAAGAAGGAGTCGTCGACGCCGACCCGGTCAAGGCCCAGGACTTGGGCGTAGATACCGGCCAGGATCTCCTCGGTCGGGGTCCCCGGCGCATGGTAATGATCGACCTGCTGATACTCCGGCGCCGGCAACGCCCGCTTATTGAGCTTGCCGTTCACCGTCAACGGCACCGCCTCAATCACCACCACCGCCACCGGCACCATGTACTCAGGCAACCGCTGCGCCAACGCCGCCCGCACCACCACCGGATCCACCGCCCCAGTCACATACCCCACCAACCGCTTATCCCCCGGCCGATCCTCCCGGGCAATCACCACCGCCTGCCCCACCCCGTCCACCCCCGCCAGCGCCGCCTGCACCTCCCCCAACTCAATCCGGAACCCACGAATCTTGACCTGCTCATCCGCGCGCCCCAAATACTGCAACTGCCCATCAACACCCCAACACGCCAAATCCCCCGTGCGATACATCCGCACCCCCGACCCCCCAAACGGACACGCCACAAACCGCGACCCGCTCAACCCCGCCCGACCCACATACCCCACACCCACACCCGCACCCGCCACATACAACTCCCCCACCACCCCCGCCGGCACCACCCGCAACCACCCATCCAGCACAAAAAACGCCAAATGCCCCAACGGCACCCCCACCGGACTCACCGACCCCGCAAAATCACCCTCCCCAATCTCACGGAACGACGCATGCACCGTCGTCTCCGTCGTGCCATACATATTGATCAACCGCGGCACCCCCGGATACGCCTGCCACCACCCCGCCAACCGCGCCGGCTCCAACGCCTCCCCGGCAAACACCACCGCCTCCAACGCCAACCCCGGCCCCCCCGCCGACACCAACCCCTCCGCCGCCTGCAACGCATAAAACGCCGACGGCGTCTGACTCAACACACTGACCCGCTCCGCCACCAACAACGCCCGAAAATCCTCCGGCGACCGCGCCACCGACTCCGGCACCACCACCAACCGGCCCCCATGCAGCAACGCACCCCAAATCTCACACACCGACACGTCAAACGACAACGAATGCCACTGCGACCACACCCGCCCCGCCAACTCAACCCACGACCCCATCGCCCCCATCAGCTCCACCACATTGCGATGACTAATCGCCACCCCCTTGGGCACCCCCGTCGTCCCCGACGTATAAATCACATACGCCACATCCTCACCAGACACCACCGGCAACACCCCACCCCCCACACCACCACCATCACCAGCCAACGCCCGCTCCACCTCCACCACCGGCACCCCACACCCCGACAACCGCCCCACCAACCCCGCCGACGTCACCACCGCCACCGGCGACGCATCAGCCAACATGAACTCCACCCGCGCCTCAGGATGCGCCGGATCAATCGGCACATACGCCGCCCCCGACTTCAACACCCCCACAATCGCCACAATCGCCTCCGGCGACCGCGAAAACATCAACGCCACCCGCTCACCCGGACCCGCCCCCACACCCACCAACACCCGCGCCAACCGATCCGACGCCTCATCCAACTCCCCATACGTCCACGACACCCCACCCCCACACAACGCCACCGCCCCCGACACCCGCCCCACCTGCTCACCAAACAACACCGGAAGCGACACCGACGACACCCCCGACCCCAACAACACCCCCCGATTAGCCCACTCACCCAACCGGGCGTGCTCGGCCGCGTCCAACAGGTCGATCGACGACAACCGTCGTTGCGGGTCGGCGGTCATGACCGTGAAGATCTTCTGCAGCCGCTCGACCAGCGTTTCGATGCCGGCTGTGTCGAACAGCGCGGTGTCGAATTCGACGCGCAGCGTGAGTTCGTCGCCCGGCAGCGCCTGCACGGCGAGCGGGTAGTGGTTGTATTCGTAGTTGCTGAACTCGGTGATGGCCAGCCCGTCCGCGCCGAAGAAGGCATCGGTGTCGAGCGGGTAGTTCTCGAAGACGAACAGGGAGTCGAAGAGCTGGTCTTGACCAATGACGCGGTGAATTTCGGACAGCGCGAGATGCTGGTGCTCGAGGGTGTGGTTGTAGGCGTTCTGCAGTTGGTCGAGCAGGTCGGCGACGGTGGTGGCCGTGGTGATGTTCGCCCGGACCGGCACCGTGTTGATCAGCAGGCCCACCATCGTGTCGGCGCCGGCGACATCGCCGGTGCGCCCCGACACCGTGGCACCGAAGGCGACGTCACGATGGCTGGTCAGCCAGCTGAGCAGCTTCGCCCAGGCGGCCTGCAGCACGGTGTTGATGGTGGTTTGGTGGGTGCGCGCCAACTCGCCGAGGGCGCGGGTGGTGTCGGCGGGCACCTGGAAAGTCGCCACGGCCCGCGGCCCGGGCTCCGTTCCGTCCGGCGGACCCAGCAAAGTGGGTGCGTCGAACCCGGTGAAGACGTCGCGCCACGCCGCGCGGGCGGCCTCGAGGTCTCGGTCCGCCAGCCAGTTGATGAAGCTGCGGTACGGCGCCGACGGCGGTAACGGCTGACCGTAGTAGGCGGCGGAGATTTCGCCGAGCAGAATCGGCAGCGACCAGCCGTCCGCGACGATGTGGTGCAGGGTCAGCACGATCCGGTGCCGGTCGCGCGCGGTGCGCAGCAACGCGGCCCGAAATGCGGGCCGGCCGGCCAGGTCACTGACTGCGGTCCGTTCGGCGGCGCACAGCCGCTCGACCTGTTCGTCGACGTCGGGGCCCGTGCCCAAGAGCTCGATGTACTGCCACGAGGCCATGGGATCGACCGGGATTGTCTGCACCGGCTCGCCGAATTGCTGGCAGATCCGGGCGACGAGGTTGGGGTGCCGGCGCACCACGGTGTTCACCGCGTCGTGCAGCCGCTGCGGGTCCAGCGGACCCGCCACGGTGATGGCGAGTTGCAAGGCGTAGAGGTCGTCGTCGCCCTGGGCGGTGTTCGCGTGGAAGAGCAGCCCCTGTTGCAGGGGTGTCAGCGGCAAGATATCGGCGATGTCGGTGTGCCGCTCGAGCTCGTCGATCTCTTGCTGGCTGAGCGTGGCGGGCGCGATGTCCGACGGCGTCAATCCGCCCCCGCCGGCTTGCACGTGGGTGCAGATGCCGGCCAGTGCGTCGAACCAGAGCCGGCTCAGCCGGACCATCTGGGCGCGGTCCAACGCCGAGGGCGCCCACGCCCAGCTGGCGTGCAGGCGCGGCCCCGTGCCGGTGTCGACGGTGCTGGCGTTGAGGTCCACGGTGTGCACCAGCGGCATCGGAATGGCCGAGGCGACGTCGGCCAACGACAGGCCCTCGGGGCCGAGGTGCCAGCCGCCTCCGGACGGGTCGTCAGCCGTGTCCAGCCGCCCGAGGTAGTTGAACCCGATCGGGGAGTCGGGCCAGGCGACGTCGACGTCGGAATTCAAGTACCGCAGCAGGCCGTAGCTCAGGGGATCGGGCAGACCACGAAGTTGCTCCTTCGCGTCTTTGATCACCGCCCCCAGGGCCGGCTCACCGCCCACGACCTGGGCCCAGGACAGTCCATCGACCGCCAGCGACACCGGGTATTTGGTGGTGAACCAGCCCACGGTGCGCGACAGGTCGACGTCGGGGGCCAGCTCCTCGTGACGACCGTGACCCTCGACGTCGATGCCGATCGGCGCGGCCGGGGTGCCGAGGAACTCCGCGACGGCCAACCCGAGCGCGATCAGCAGGATGTCTTGCACGCCGGCGTGGAAGGCCGCCGGCACGTGGCCCATCAGCATGCGGGTGGTCTCGACGTCCAGCGACACCGACAGGCGTCCGGCGCCGGCGAAGGTATCCCGCGCGGGTTGGACGGTAGGCAGCGCCGGAGGTGTCGATGCCACCTGTTCCCACTGCGCGTATCGGTCCAGCACTTCGGGCGCGTGCGCGTGCTCGGCCAGCAGCTTGGCCCAGCGGGCGAACGACGTCCCGGCCGGGGGCAACGTCACCTGCTGCCCGCTGTGGTGCTGGGCCCAGCCGAGGTTGAGGTCCTCCAACAGGATTCGCCACGACACCCCGTCCACGGCCAGGTGGTGGATGAGCAGCACCAGCTGGCCGGTGGACGCCGCCCAGAGCGCGCGAAGCATGACGCCGTCGGCGGGGTTCAACCGCGACCGCGCCTCGATCAGCGCCGCATCGGACAACACGTCCGTCGTGTGCAGGCAGTCCCGGGCGTCTACCGAGCCGGGCTCGGGCACCGTCAGCGACCATCCCCCCGCGGCGTCGACCTCGGCGCGCAGGCGCAGCATGGCGTGCCGGTCCAACAGGGCTTGCAGCAGCAGAACGACGTCGTCCTGGGTCAGGCCAACCGGGCCCCGCAGCATCATCGTCTGGTTGAACTGCTCGACGGCGCCGTCCATGCTCTGCAGCCAACGCATGATGGGGGTGGCCATCACCGGCCCGACGCCCTCATCGGTCACGCCGGCTGTGCCGTCAGCGGCCTTGGCCACCTGGGCCAGGCGGGCGACGGTCTGCTCGACGAAGATGTCACGCGGCCTGCACAGCAGGCCGGCCGCCCTGGCCCGCGCCGCGACCTGCATCGACAGAATGCTGTCGCCGCCGAGTTCGAAGAAGGAGTCGTCGACGCCGACCCGGTCAAGGCCCAGGACTTGGGCGTAGATACCGGCCAGGATCTCCTCGGTCGGGGTCCCCGGCGCATGGTAATGATCGACCTGCTGATACTCCGGCGCCGGCAACGCCCGCTTATTGAGCTTGCCGTTCACCGTCAACGGCACCGCCTCAATCACCACCACCGCCACCGGCACCATGTACTCAGGCAACCGCTGCGCCAACGCCGCCCGCACCACCACCGGATCCACCGCCCCAGTCACATACCCCACCAACCGCTTATCCCCCGGCCGATCCTCCCGGGCAATCACCACCGCCTGCCCCACCCCGTCCACCCCCGCCAGCGCCGCCTGCACCTCCCCCAACTCAATCCGGAACCCACGAATCTTGACCTGCTCATCCGCGCGCCCCAAATACTGCAACTGCCCATCAACACCCCAACACGCCAAATCCCCCGTGCGATACATCCGCACCCCCGACCCCCCAAACGGACACGCCACAAACCGCGACCCGCTCAACCCCGCCCGACCCACATACCCCACACCCACACCCGCACCCGCCACATACAACTCCCCCACCACCCCCGCCGGCACCACCCGCAACCACCCATCCAGCACAAAAAACGCCAAATGCCCCAACGGCACCCCCACCGGACTCACCGACCCCGCAAAATCACCCTCCCCAATCTCACGGAACGACGCATGCACCGTCGTCTCCGTCGTGCCATACATATTGATCAACCGCGGCACCCCCGGATACGCCTGCCACCACCCCGCCAACCGCGCCGGCTCCAACGCCTCCCCGGCAAACACCACCGCCTCCAACGCCAACCCCGGCCCCCCCGCCGACACCAACCCCTCCGCCGCCTGCAACGCATAAAACGCCGACGGCGTCTGACTCAACACACTGACCCGCTCCGCCACCAACAACGCCCGAAAATCCTCCGGCGACCGCGCCACCGACTCCGGCACCACCACCAACCGGCCCCCATGCAGCAACGCACCCCAAATCTCACACACCGACACGTCAAACGACAACGAATGCCACTGCGACCACACCCGCCCCGCCAACTCAACCCACGACCCCATCGCCCCCATCAGCTCCACCACATTGCGATGACTAATCGCCACCCCCTTGGGCACCCCCGTCGTCCCCGACGTATAAATCACATACGCCACATCCTCACCAGACACCACCGGCAACACCCCACCCCCCACACCACCACCATCACCAGCCAACGCCCGCTCCACCTCCACCACCGGCACCCCACACCCCGACAACCGCCCCACCAACCCCGCCGACGTCACCACCGCCACCGGCGACGCATCAGCCAACATGAACTCCACCCGCGCCTCAGGATGCGCCGGATCAATCGGCACATACGCCGCCCCCGACTTCAACACCCCCACAATCGCCACAATCGCCTCCGGCGACCGCGAAAACATCAACGCCACCCGCTCACCCGGACCCGCCCCCACACCCACCAACACCCGCGCCAACCGATCCGACGCCTCATCCAACTCCCCATACGTCCACGACACCCCACCCCCACACAACGCCACCGCCCCCGACACCCGCCCCACCTGCTCACCAAACAACACCGGAAGCGACACCGACGACACCCCCGACCCCAACAACACCCCCCGATTAGCCCACTCATCGAGCCGGGCCGCCTCGTCGTCGCCGAGCAGTCCCAGCGATGAGAGGGGTCGTGCCGGATCGGCGGTCATTCCCACCAAGAGCCGCTGTAACCCGTCGGACAGCTCGGCGATGCCGAAATCGGCGAGCGGCTGCCCCGCTCCCGCGGTGCTCAGCGAGAGCTGGCCGTCGGCGCTGAGGAAGAACAGTTCGAAGTGGTCGACGCGGCCGAAACGCGCGACCATGCCCGTCGTCGGCGCGTCGCCAAAGGGAAGGATGGTGATCGAGGGAACGAAGTTGACGCCGACCCTGTTCGACGGCCGCCCCGCACCGGCCACCTGGTTTTTGCGTTCGAGAACGTGCACCGGAAATCGCTGATGCTGCACCGCTTCTCGGATGCGTACGTCGACGTGCTCACAAAAATCCGCGACCGTCGATCCCGGCGAGACCGTCAGCACCAGCGGCACAACGCCCGACACCATCCCGGGAACGGCGCCCAAGCCGGCGCCCGTTCGCCTGCTGACCGGGAAGTTCAGCACCACGTGCGAACCTCCGCCGCACCGCTCGCGGACCAGTAGCGCGCACGCCGCGGTGATGACGGATGACCGCCGCATGTTCAGTGAGTCGGCGAGTTCGTGGACCCGGCCGACGACCGATGAATCCAACCGGACCGAATCGGAAACGGAATCGCGGCCCTCGGCCGACTGCTCCTGCCCGTATTGGGGGCCGGTTTCCGGTGGCAGATTCTCGGTCCAATATGCGGAATCGTCGGCGTAGTCCTCAGAGTTCTCGTATTCGGACTCGTGGTCGACGAGATCCTGCAGCGAACCGAAGAATGCGGGCGGCACCGGCGTATCGGCGACGAGGGCGGAATAGACCGAAGCAACCCGATTCGCGAAAAGCACGGTCGCGAATCCATCGATGACCAGATGGTGAAAGCACAGCAGCCAACGGAATTCGTCTTGCCGCGTCCGGAACAGCGCGAATTTGAAAAGCGGGCCCGCGGCCGGCATTGGGGTGCGCCGAATCAATTCGGCCAGCCGGTCGGCCTCCTGCACGGATTCTTGCAAATGGCGCAGATCGTAAAAGGGAAGTTCGACGTCCGGGTTTTCGATCGGCTGCTGAAAGACGTGGCCGTCGACCTCGAAGAAGGCGGCCCTGACCGGCTCGGCTTCTGCCACCACGTGTCGGATGGCTTGTTCCAGTACCGCTGGGTCTACGGTGCCCGCGATGACGGCGAACGCGACGATGTGCCACTCGGGATCGAAGTGACCCGTGTCCTGCGTCAGCCAAATGTCGAGCTGCCCTCGCGTCAGCGGCAGCGCGCGCCCATCACGTTCCATCCGAGTGCCCCAGACCCCCCTGTTTCAGTTGCCGGATACTCGGCCCGCGACGCATTCGCACGCACCCGTCGGCCGGCACTAGTTCAGTTGTGTTCGATGTGGTCGGGCTATGCGCCCCGGTGACCTTCGCCGTCAACCACTCGGCGGCCAGGTGGCGGGTCGAAGGTCTTTTGTGACACGTCATACCGCTCCTCGTCGTTCACCAAGACGAAAGAGCTGCGCTGCTCGCCGCCAAACGGATCGATCTTCATCGGTCCTCCCAGATGGTTCAGTACAAGGCCTAACCTGTGCAAATCTACTGGTGCAGTTCCCGCACCGCTCCCCGGGAACTCCACGCCGCCTGTCAGAGTTTCGTCAAAGTTCATCTCAGCCGGTGAACCCGACAGCCCAAAGACACGACCTGGTCAATTGTCACAGCGGGATTTGACGGTCTTGCAAGCAGAATACCCGACCACGGACGTTGGCTAACTTGCCAGCGCCTGGTCCTGAGCTGCCCGGGGGCGCGCTATCGCGTGGCACCCGTCACGAAGGTGTCAGGTGTTGTCGTGATCACGAGCGCGGGCCCAGTCCAGCTTGCCCAGACCCGTGATCTCCAGGCTGACCGATTTCCGCTGGCCCGCAGCGCCGAGCATGAAAGGAATGTCACCCGCGGGGGCGTTCAACCAGAACCGCCAGAAGCGCCTCCGGAAGAATGCCCAGGCGAAGTGGCCGTCACCTATCAGCCAATACGTGGCGATCAGGAGAAGTGAGTACAGCGCGCGTTTCCATCGCGCGGTGATCATCTCGACGTTCATCTCCATGATTTCGAGGCCCCAGGCCCGGTATTGCCATTCGAGCCCGTAGCGATCCTGGAATTCGAAGAAGGCCCGCATTTCTCCATTGGTGACGAGGTATTCATCGAAGACGAGAATGGATCCCTCGATGAAGCGGTCCTTGCAGGTCTCCAACGCGTGCAGGCAACTCTCGTAGGTGTCCAGATCCATGTGGAAGAGCCTGATCGCGGCGGCGGGCCGCTCGGCCAGGAACGGCGCCAACGTGTCGTGGGTGCTTCCTTTTACGTATTGCACGTCCCGGCCCAGCGCGGCGGGGACGCCGTCGTGCATGCTGACGCCGGTGTCTCGCATCGCGCGTTGGGCGAGCGGGTCTGACAGTGAGAACGTTCCGCTCTTGACGACTTGGTCTTCCACCTGCCAGTCCTCGACGAGGCCCGAAAAGGTGTCGAAGCCGTAGACCTTGCGGCCGCTGGCGTCGGAGACGAGCCGTGTCGACCAACCGATCCAGACACCCAGATCAAGCAGCAATTCGTCGGCATCCGCGGGCCCCGCGAGGCGAGATGCCTCCCGCAGCAACGTGTGTCCCTTGATCCTGCGCTGACGCAGATCCGAAAGCGTGCGGGCGATGAATGCCCGGTATGCGTCGTCATAGACCCGGATGTCGCGGGAGTACAGGTTCGGGATGTAGCGGTCGCGACCGCGGTACACGAGGCGCGCGCAGACGAGCAGCAGGACCAGTGCGCCAATCACCGCCAAGAGGACCGGCACGACGTAACACGCCGCCGCCACGACGAGCGCGATGACGACGAGGATCGCTCTCCAGATTCGGTGCAGGCTCGTCCGGTCCACCGTCTGTCTGTCGGTGACTACGTCCACCGGTTCACCTCCGTGCCTGGGTTTGGTTCGGTCTTACAGGATGCGGATGACGGCTGAAGCCGCCGCCCCGGCACCGGCCGAACTGGTACGCCACGTTCTCACGGTCCGCCGGCCGCTGTTGTCGGTGGGCAACCGCCCCTCCGGTGCATGTTTCTGCCCGTCACGAAGATGGAGACTCGCGGTGCCGCGTTGAATCGCCTCGATGATAGGTGACGCCGTGATCGCTCAGGCGGAGTTCTCGGCGCCTTCGCGCGGTACGGCCCGCCCGGTCTCAGGGTCACCTGCGGGAGCCGTGCTCCTCCGCTTGAGACGAGACTTCAATGACATGGCCGGCTTCTCGACCAGGAACCAGCTGATCGCGGCGACCGGCAGAGTCGCGCAGGTCGCGACAATCGCGAACAGAATCGGAGGCATAGTGCCGAGGCCGCAGATGACCAGCAACTGCTGAATCGGAAAGGCGTAGATGTAGACGCCGTAGGACAGGTCGGTCCGTAACCTCACGCGCTTGTTGCGGATTAGGGCACCTGAAACGATGATCGCGTACGCCAGCGGAATAGCTCCGACCAGGCGGTAATTGGGCAGCAGCATCGATGCCAGCGCGATGGCCGCGCTCAGCGCGACGAGTGACCACCGGGCGGGAATCAGGTTTCGGAGCTGATAGAGGAGTGCCCCGGCCAGGAACATGACAGCGAAGCGGGCGGCGATGACCTCCATCAGCAGCGCTGCGGTGTCGGGGTTGTGGGCGGCTTCGATCTGTCGCGGTGTGCCGACCGGTTCTTCAAGCAAAGACCACACCCATGTCGGCAGCAGCGCCGACCACGTGACCGCCAGTGCGAACGCTGCCGGAATAAACCACCGGCGATTGAGGAGCCCGACAATGCCGAGAACAGCCACAGCGATGTAGCACAGCATCTCCCATATCAGCGTCCATAGGGAGCCGTTCCATATGAGAGGAAACGGGATCCCGCGCGGCGTTCCGCCCACGTCGTTCTGAAGCGTCAGCACTGCGCTGTTTTTCAGGACGTATTCGATCGGTGCGTGAGACAGCAGCAGCCGGGCGGCTGAGCCACCTTGGATCGCCACACCGAGCGGTGCGACGACGAACGCGGTGATGATCAGGCAGACCCACAACCCGGGGAGGATGCGAAGACCTCGAGCGGCGAAGTAGCTGCGAAGCCGCGGGTTGCTCAGCCAGCTCGATGTGATGAGAAATCCTGAGATCGCGAAGAACCCGTCGACCCATGCGTCTCTGAGGAACTGGTGGATTGGGGCAGATGACAGGTGCCGCCCGGTGAGGGAAAAGGAGTGCAGCAAGATGACCCCGGTCGCAAGCGTTAATCGCCAGGCGTTCAACGCGTTTCGTCGCGGATCGAATTGCCGCCCGAGTTTCATGCTCCCCCGTCCACAGTCAGTTGATCAGCGCCCGGCATTCTATCGGCGCCGGCAGCGTGCGGCGGATACGCAAGCACGTCGTCCCGAATCACCATTTTTCATGCTGCCGGTATGTAACAATGCCGTGTCCGTGAACGCCTCTCTGATCAAGTTGGTGACCTTGCGCCAAGACGGCAGTGTCAGCCCTTCGGGAGCGGTGCAGAGTCAACCCTCTGCGAAGAAGGAATTTCGCGGGGACATCGAGGGCCTGCGCGCCGTCGCGGTGTTGGCGGTTGTCCTCTTTCACGCTGACGTGCCTGGGGTGGGTGGCGGATACGTCGGCGTCGACGTGTTCTTCGTTATCTCCGGCTTTCTCATCAGCGGACTGCTCTGGCGCGAGGCCGGCAGCACCGGCACCGTCCGCCTGCGCCGTTTCTACGGGGCGCGGGCCCGTCGACTGCTGCCGGCGTCGGCCGCGGTGGGCGTCGTCACCGCGGTTGCCTCGGCCATCTTGTTGCCCCCGTTGCTGGCCCACACCGCCATGGGAGACGGGATTGCGAGTGCGCTGTATGTCGGCAATTACCGGTTCGTCCTCCAATTCGTCGACTACCTCGCCCCTTACATGCCGCCGTCGCCGTTTCTGCACTACTGGTCCCTGGGCGTGGAGGAACAGTTCTACCTGGTGTGGCCGGCATTGATCATCGGTACGGCCTGGCTCATCCGGCATGTCCGCCGGCGCGCCAAGGCCGATGCGACCTCGTCGGAAATTCCGTATCTGATAGTCCTCGCGTTGGTGACGGCGGTGTCGTTTGCGATGTCGCTGGCGGCAACTAACTGGATGCCGTCGGTGGCGTTCTTTTCGCTACCCACACGTGCCTGGGAGTTGGCCGCCGGCGGCCTGGTGGCCCTCACGGCCCAGCACTGGGGCCGCTTGCCGGCAATACCCGCAGCGATCGCGGGATGGGCGGGCCTGGCCCTGATCCTGCTGTCCTGCACCCGATTGAGCACCGGCACGCCCTACCCGGGTACCGCCGCGCTGTTGCCCGTATTGGGTACCGCACTGGTGATCGGCGCCGGTTGCGCCGCAGCCCCTCAGGGGTGCGGCCGCGTCCTCTCGTTAACACCGATGCGGGCCATCGGGCGGGTGTCGTATTCGTGGTATCTCTGGCACTGGCCCGTGCTGCTGCTTGCACCGCCATTGCTGGGGCACCCGCTCGGACTGGCCGGCAGGCTGGCGGCGGCCGCCATCTCCGGCGGCCTTGCCGTGCTCACGCTGCGCTTCATCGAGAACCCCCTGCGATTCGCGGGGCCCGTGCGGCGATCACCCCTCCGCAGTCTGGCCCTCGGCGGTGTTGCCACCGCGGTAGCGGTCTGTGTCGGCGTGGCGCTGCTGGTGTGGGTGCCCATCCCGGTGGGCCGCGGCGCGCCGGCTGCGCCGCTCACCGTCACTGCAGCGCCCCCCACCCCGGGTCGCGGCGTTCAGTTCTACGACATGGCGGTGCAGCACGCGTTCGCGCAGGTGCAGGCCGCGGTAGCGGCATCCGCGGATCTGAAGGCCGTACCGTCGAACCTGCAGCCACCGCTTGCCGACGCGACAGCCGAAATCAGGGAAGTGGACGACAACGGATGCCTGCTCGCCTTTGTGCAAGTTAGTCAGCCTGAGTGCGCGAGGGGCGACACCGCCTCGACCACGACGGTGGCCCTGGTCGGCGATTCGAATGCCGCCATGTGGCATCCGGCGTTCCAGCAGATCGCCGGCAAACGCCACTGGCGGCTGGTGCACATGAGCAAGGCGGGCTGCCCGCTGATGGACCTGCCGATCGCCAGCCCCTACGTTCACCGCGAGTACACCGAGTGCCAGCAATGGCGCGGGCAGATCATGAATCGACTGCGTGCGGAGCATCCGCGGCTGGTCGCGGTGAGCATGTGGCGGCGGTACGGCGCCTCCTACGGTTACCCGGCGGGTTTCACCTCCTACGACGCGGCATGGCTGAACAGCCTGACCCACCTCGTGCAACAGCTTCGAGCTACCGGTGCGCAGGTGCTGGTGCTCGGGCCGGTCCCTGATCCGAACTCCATAGTGCCGATCTGCCTGTCCGGCCACCTCGATGACGCGACGGCTTGCTCGCCGCCTCGGTCGACAGCGGTGAACGCGTCCGGCGTCGAGGCTGAGTCCTCCGCCACCAAAGCCGGCGGTGGCCACTATGCCGACATCACCGACTTGTTCTGCACCGCTCAGCGCTGCCCGGTGATCGTCGGCAATACCCTGGTCTACCTTGACAAGGTGCACCTGACAATCGAGTACTCGCGGCAGTTGGCACCGGTGATCGGGGCGCTGGCCGACCGTGTGCTCGCCCACGGCTGACAGGGGCCCGAATAAGATCGAGTCGGCCCCTTCTGCAACCCGTGCGGGCCGCCTGCTTACTCGACAGACCTAACCGGAGGTTCAGCTCTTGTCATCATCCGTGCTCATCAGCGGTGGGGCCGGATTCATTGGCACGGCGCTTTCGCGTCGTCTCGTAGAGGCGGGTTACGACGTCGCCGTCATGGACGTCCTGCACCCGCAGGTGCATCCTCGAGGCCAAGCCATTGACCTGCCGCCGTCGGTGCGGTTCCTCACCGGCGACGTCACCCACGGGCCTGACTGGGATGCCGTGCTTCGGTTGTTCCAGCCCACGCAGATCGTCCATCTGGCCGCCGAGACGGGAACGGCCCAGTCGCTCACCGAGGCGACGCGCCACAGCTCGGTCAACGTGGTGGGCACCACCCAGCTTCTCGACGCCCTGGGCCGCGCGGCGCTGGTGCCTGAGCAATTCGTGCTGGCGTCGTCGCGGGCCGTCTACGGTGAGGGCGCTTGGCGATGCGCTCAAGAAGTCTTCTACCCGCCCCCGCGCAGCCACGCCCAGCTGCTGGCCGGTATCTGGGATCCCCAGGGGCCCGACGGCGAGCCGGCGGTGCCGCTCGCGAGTTGCGCCGACCGCACGCAGCCCCGGCCGACCAACATTTACGCCGCGACCAAGCTGGCGCAGGAGCACGTGCTGGCGGCGTGGGCGGCCGCCCATGACACCAACCTGAGCGTCCTGCGCCTGCAGAATGTCTACGGGCCGGGCCAGTCGCTGACCAATTCGTACACGGGGATAGTCGCGCTCTTCGCGCGGTTGGCGCGTAAACAACGTCCTTTGGAGGTCTACGAGGACGGCCGAATCGTGCGCGATTTCGTTTTCATCGACGACGCCGTAAACGCTGTGCTCGCCGCGGTGCAAAGGCCCGCAACCGAGCCGCGCTGCCTGGACATCGGGTCGGGCAACGCGACCACCATCCATGAGCTGGCACAGCAGATCGCCGCGATCTGCGGTGCCCCGGAACCGACCGTGGTCGCGAAATTTCGCGACGGCGACGTGCGCGCCGCGAGTTGCGACATCGAGCCGGCGACGAACGCGCTCGACTGGCGTCCGAAATGGGCGCTGACGGACGGCCTGCACGCGTTGCTCGAATGGATCGACGGGTAGATCGAAACGTCCGTGGCGCCAACCGATCACACAGTCAGCAAGACCTCGTCGAGTTGAGAAACTCGTCGAGATACGTCGGCGGCTTCAAGTTGAGCAAGCCGCGTCGGTCGGCGGCGAGATCTGCATAGCCAAGCGCTTCAATTTGACCTGCAGAGTAGGACAATCGCGAGTCCGCCGATCCCTTCCGCACGATGCCGACGCCGCGATCACAGTCGAGCACCGCGACTCGCACATCGTCTCGGGTGCTGCGCAGATTGACAATCGTTTTCCACACGTCACCGCTCCAAGCGAGTTGCACGACAGGCGAAAGCAACTGTCGCACACGGCTCTTCGCGCAAAACTCGGCGTACGATGCCGCGGGGACGCCAATCCTGGCGCTCGCCGGGTTGCAGTCGTGGACAACGACGACGCCGTCATCCCGCAGGTAGCGCAGAGTGTTCTCGACGTCACGCAGCGCCTGCGCGTACGTGTGGTTCCCGTCGATAAGGGCGACGTCAATGCCGCGGCTCTCGAGCAGGCCCGTCTCTCCAGCGAAGAAGGCGTCGCTCGTGGTCTCGACGTAGCGGGTGGCGCGTGCCTTCGCGCCGGCATCCCTGCGAGCCCGCGCCGACAGCTTGAATGCCGGATCGACGCCGATTTTCTCGTCGGCGCTGATCCGGCGGAATGCGGACCCGCGTGATACGCCGATCTCGAGATACAGGGGCCTCACCCGCCCCTTGAGCGCCGACTGCACAACCTCAATCCGATCCATAGAAGCCAACTCCTAACAAGTGGTGCGATGGAAGTGAAATCGCGTGCCGCACTGGGAAAATGCGGCTTCGACGCTACCGATCAGCGAACGCGCCCAACGCGCGCAAAATTTTCCACATGGTCGGCGGCACAGGCAACGCTTTCGGCGGGTTTGGTCATCCGCGTGGCGAGTTCACGGGCCCGCTCTGCAAACTCCGGGGCCAGGATGGTGCGCAGGTCCGCCACCAGCGATTCCTGAGTCATGCTCGAAAAATGCCGGGCACTGCCGACCTTCAATCGTTTGACCGCTGCCCCCCAGAGCGTTTGATCGAGGTCAGTCGAAAGCATCAATGTGGGGATTCCTGCACGCAAGCCTGCGGCTGTGGTGCCCGGAGCACCATGGTGCACGACCGCGCGGCAAGCCGGAAAGACGGTCGCATAGTTCACCGTGTCAACTATCTTCACATGCTCGAACTGAGGAACGTCGCTGAAATCGCTCAAGCCAGCGCATACCAACGCCCGCTCGTTCAACTGGGTGCAAGCGGCGTTGATCATGGCAAGCGTCGCAGCAGGAGACGCGACCGGGATGCTACCAAACCCGAAGAAAATCGGCGGCGTCCCGGCGGCGATCCAATCCGCGACCTCCTGATCGCATTCTGTTGGCAACGCCATCGTGAGCGTGCCGACGAAGGGACGTTGGCCATTCCATTCGGACCATTCCGCTGCGATCCCAGGAAAGCACACCTCGTCATAGGCCTGAATCTCTAGCGACCCGCGCTTGATGATCCGCTGCGGTGCCGGGCTTGTTGCCTTCGGCAGACCGAGATTGCGGCGCTGCGCGTCCTCCAACTTCTTCGTCCCACGCCAAGACAGCCACCAGAACACGGATATTGCGGAGCGGACCAGCGGCGGTGGCAGACCTGGAAGTAGCTGGCCGTTGGGCCGGAGCGGAAACCAATGTGCAGTCGCCAACGGGATGCCGCGATACTCCGCGACGTTGGCAGCGACGATCTCGGAGTTTAGGCCGGTAAATAGCAGGTCGGCGCCGTCTGCTAGCGACACCAGCGTCGCGCTCATCTCCTCCCAGCCATGGGCAAGGGGCTCCCAAATTGCGCGGCGGGACCTGCGCACCTCACGGATCTTCCACGGACTGCGGAAGAGAAGCGTCCAGGAGTCGCGGTGCGTCTGAGCGATAGCCTCCAAACTCGGTCCACAGGCGACTGCAGGAATCCCAGCCGCCTCGGCGAAGGCAACTAGGTCGGGCGGGATGGCCATACACACCTGATGGCCGCGACGCAACAATTCGCGGCCGACGGCGGCGAAGGGCTCGACATCTCCGCGACTTCCCCAACTTGCCAGAACAAATTTCATCGCAGATGCTCCCCCTCGATCCCGTGTGTCTGCGAATTGAATGCGGCCCCTGCGGGCCCTGGGCTCGACCGTTCGGCAGAATAACGCCAATGCGCGCGCTATCGGGATGAAATCCCGAATAAGTCCTGTCGACGGCGACACGTACCACACCGCGCGCGGCTTACGCGCACGTCGTACTGGCTGTTAGCGCGCGGAAACGGCCCCTGCGAAGCACGTATCAGCACACTTTCAGCGTCGCGGAACGCCACTAACGCTCCCGGTCCTCGTGGTAACAAGCCGTGTGGACGAACCCACGTAGGCTGTGGGCCACGATGATTTGTGACGAGGGTGCCTTGGCTGGTCCAATCTGACGAGGGCATCAACTAACGCGACGGTGCTCGCCCGGCAATCAGCCGATACGTCCGCCGCGCGCACGATCCTCCACGAGATCGGCGGCGGTGGTGATCGCTTCGGCGGGTTTGCTCATCTGGGTGGCGACTTCGCGGGCCCGGGTGACGTATTGCGGAGCGAGGATGGTACGCAGGTCTGCGACCAGCGATTTGCGGGTGGTGGTCGAAAACCGCCGGGCAGTACCGATTTTCAGGCGTTTGACCTGAATACCCCAGAGCGTCTGGAAGAGGTCGGTCGAAAGGATCAACGTGGGCACTCCCGCGCGCAGGCCCACGGCGGTGGTGCCGGCGCCGCCGTGGTGCACCACAGCCCGGCAGGCCGGAAAGATGGCCGCATAATTCATCGAGTTCACCACCTTGACGTGGTCGAAGTGGGGCACACGGCTGAAGTCGCTGCCTGCTGCGCACACCAATGCGCGCTCGCCCAGCTGCGCGCAGGCCGCGCTGATCATGGTGAGCGTGTCGGCGGCATATTCGACCGGCATGCTGCCGAAGCCGAAGAATATCGGCGGCGTTCCACCGGCGATCCACGAGGCGATTTCGTCATCGGTATCGGACGGCGCCTCCATCGTCACCGAGCCGATAAAGGGCCTGCGGCCACCAGATTTCGCCCATTCAGCGGCCAGTCCGCGAAAGCAAACCTCGTCGTAGGCCTGGATCTCCAGCCACCCTCGTTCCGCCATCCGCCGCGGCCCGTCGACTCTTGCCTTCGGAAGGCCGAGTTCGCGGCGAAATCCGGCCTCGAATCTGGTCAGCACGGTGCGCCAGCCCAGCCACCCGTAGACGGTCATCGTGGTGCGCAGCAGCGGTGCTGGCACGATGGGGAAAAGCTGGCCGTTGGGCCGCAGCGGGAACCAATGCAGCGTGGTCAGCGGAATGTCGTGGTATTCCGCGACATTGACGGCGACCTCCTCGAAATTGATCCCGGTGAACAGCAGGTCGGCACCCTCCGCCAACGACGTGAGCACGGTGCTGATTTCGTCGCGGCACCGGAACATCGGCCCGAACGAGTCTCGCCAAGAATCGACAAGCTTCCGGATCCTCCACGGGCTGCGGAATAAGCACGTCCAAAAGTCGCGGTACCCGTGAAGAACGGACTGCACATCCGGACCGCAGGCGACCGCCGATAGCCCCACCGACTCGGCGAAGCCAACCAGATCGGGTGCAACGACTATGCGCACGTCGTGTCCTCTACGCAACAGTTCACGGCCGACTACGACGCCGGGCTCGACATCGCCGCGGCTTCCCCAGCCCACCAACACAAATTTCACCGCAGATCCTGCCCCTCACATCCCGTGGTTTTCGGCGAGACCGAACGCCGCATGGCCCCAGCTATCTGCACGATAACCCGATACCGGCAGGTTTAAACCTCGAAAGTTCTTGGCCGAGTAGAAACTTCGTTCTCGAGTTTAAGTCCGTGCATGTATCCGCAGCGAAGCACGTCCCGAGAGCGGCTCCCGGTCATTCAGCGATCAGCCAACACGTCCGCGGCGAGCGAAATCCTCCACAAGATCGGCGGCGGTCGTGATCGCCTCGGTGGGTTTGCTCATCCGGGGGGCGATCTCGCGGGCCCGGGTGGCGCATCGCGGGGCGAGGATGGCGCGCAGATCCGCGACCAGTGAATCCTGGTTGGTCGTCGATATCCGCCGGGCGGTGCCCACCTGCAATTGCTTGACCGACCGTCCCCGCAGCGCCTGATCCGGCCACGTCCACAGGATCAGCTGCGGGACGCCGGCGCGCAATCCTACGGCCGTGGTGCCCGCGCCACCGTGGTGCACCACCGCGCGGCAGGCCGGGAAGGTGGCCGCGAAGTTCACCCCGTCCACCACCTTGACGTGGTCGACAACCTGGATGCGACCGAAGTCGGTCCAGGCGGAGCAGATCAACGCCCGCTCGCCTACCTCTGCGCAGGCTGCGGCGATCATGGCGAGCGTGTCGCCGGGAGACTGGACCGGAATGCTGCCGAAACCGAACAGGATCGGGGGGGTTCCCGCCGCAATCCAGGACGCGACCTCGTCATCGGCATCCGTGGGCGACTCCAGCGTCAGGGCGCCAACGAACGGCCGTTGCCCACTCCGATTCGCCCATTCGGCCGCCAACCCGGGAAAGCAGACCTCGTCGTAAGCCTGAATTTCCACCGACCCACGGTCGGCGACCCGCCGCGACGAGGGCCGTGTTGCTTTCGGTAGGCCCAACTCACGGCGCTGCGCATCCTCGACCTTGCGCGTCATGCGCCAATGCAGCCACTCGAGCATCGTCAGTGCGGAACGCGCCAACGGCGCCGGCAGGAACGGCAGGAGATAGCTGTTGGCCCGCATCGGAAAGGTATGCAGCGTGGCCAGCGGAATGCCGTAGTGCTCGGCGACGTTGGCAGCGCCCTCCTGGAAACTTATGCCCGTGAACAGCAGGTCCGCCCCGTCCGCCAGCGAGGTCAGCGTCCTTCCCATGTCCCCCCAGGACTGCATACCGGGCTCCCACACTTCGCGCAGCGACTTGAACACCTCGCGGATCTTCCAGAAGTTGCCGAAGAGACTTATCCAGAAGTCGCGGTGACTGTCAATCACGGCCTGCGAATCCAGCCCATACGCGACCGCCTTAAGGCCAGCCGCCTCGGCGTCGCCAACGAGGTTGGGGGGGAAAGCGATTCGCACGTCGTGCCCTCTGCGCTGCAGCTCGCGGCCGACAACGATGAAGGGCTCGACATCGCCACGAGTTCCCTGGCCTGCCAGCACAAATTTCATTGCAGCTCCTAGCCGTTCATTTCCCGTGCACGCGGGCGACGTCGTGGGTATCGGGCGTTGGCGGCAACTCGCCGAATATTCGTTCATCGTTGGCGGTCATACGACCGTCCGGCACGGTTTCCGAGTTTGTAGTGGGTTGCTCTGGCTGTCCATTCCTACCCGACGAACGGGCTGGACTGCAGCCATATGGAATTCGAGCGACCATAATAAGCGGAGACACGGACCAACCGTACATCGGCCTCGCTGGTGTAACCGATTTGTCGCCAGTGATCGTTCATCTCGATCTTCGCGGGCCGTCGATCACATTTGTATTCGCCTGTCCGCCAACGTTCGTCGATCACAAACGGGGCAACGCCGATGCCCGACGCGCATCATCCTCCCACGATCCCTACGATCCCGGTGCCGTTGGCAATCAGTGACACTCCGGCGAGCCCGCTGATCGCGGCCAGGGCATGTCGGCGGTGAGTCGATGCCCAGTCGCGTAACCGGCGCAGCATCCCCTGGGCTTTGTCTGGGTTGACGAGGTGGCCGATGAGGGCGATCTCAACAACCGCGAGCATCCCGACCACCAAAGCGATACCAGCCACTACTTGCGCCCCGATGGCTGCCCCAGACATAGCGATGGAAGCCAGCAGGAACGCCACGGCGTCCCATGGAGGGCCACCTATGGCGATGCCGATCACCAGCGCGACCCATAATGCACCTGACTCCCACACGCTGCGCGCGCGCCGAAACAGCTGCCGGCTCGGTGGCTCGCCTTGTGTGTTAAGGCTTGTCGGCCGCGCGGCAACTGCATTCGATCGAACCAGTGGACGCATCGTGGTCAGCGCGGCCAACACGAGTGCGGCCACGCCCGCCCCTATTTGGACATGCCGAAAGGTGCAACTGGCGTTGGCGTGAGTTTGAACGCCAATCGGTGTGGTGTTCAGCACCGCCAGGGGAAGAACCAGCATGTAGCTACATGCTGTGAGGCTGCCGACCGCGTAGGCAAGCAGGTTCTGCACCGGCCTCGGCCGCGAGATCAGTAGAAGCACCACACCCAGACGCACCGGGTCGAACGCGGCCAAGAACGCGAGAATCGCCACTGATCCCCACACTTACGGCCTCTTCGTGGACGCTGCGCGGTGCGAGCTTCGATTCGCGCCAACGCGAATGACTGGTCCTTTGTGGCGGCACGACCTGAATATCATTAGTCCTTACCTTTCTTGCAGGGTGATTGAGACCGGACGTTGTACGGTTTTTTTCACCCAGGAACGTTGGGTATGGCTTTCATTTGTCTGCTGCATTTCATGGCCCAGGAGGATTGGCCGCCTGGCGTTCCGCGACGACTCGACCGCTAATTGAGAGATGCGATTCGATCGCTGTGTAAGGACACGACGGCGTGGTCGTCTGTTGGGCTGGTAGCAACGATGACGATCATGGAGGTGGTTGTGGGACAGCAACTGTGGGCCGGCATCGACGCCGGCAAGTCGGAACATCACTGCGTGGTCATCGACGGCGAGGGGCAGCCAGTGCTGTCCCGACGCGTCGCCAACGACGAGACGGTCTTGCTTGAACTGATCGACGCGGTCACCACGCTGGCCGACGGCGGCGAGGTCACCTGGGCGATCGACCTCAACCACGGCGGAGCCGCGTTGCTGATCGTCCTGCTCATCACCGCCGAACAGCGGCTGCTCTATATCTCTGGCCGCACCGTCCATCACGCCTCGGCCGGCTACCGCGGCGACGGCAAGACCGACGCCAAGGACGCCGCCATCATCGCCGATCAGGCCCGCATGCGCCGCGACCTGCAACCCCTGCGACCTGGAGACGAGATCGCCGTGGACCTGCGCATCCTGACCGCCCGACGCACCGACCTGGTCGCTGACCGCACCCGGGCGATCAACCGGCTGCGCGCTCAACTGCTCGAATACTTCCCCGCCCTGGAGCGGGCCTTCGACTACAGCGCCAGCAAGGCCGCCCTGATCCTGCTCGCCGGCTATCAAAACCCCCGACGGGCTGCGCCGCGCCGGTACCGCGCGACTGGAAGCCTGGCTGCGCAAACGCAAGGCCCGCAACGCC